>DATMKO010000352.1:0-5000 GCA_035571175.1 Steroidobacteraceae bacterium
AGACGCGGTGGACGAGGCGGAGACGGGCTTGAAAAGCGCACTCGCGGTCAAAGTCTTCGGTTCCAATTTGGATACGCTGCAGCAAAAAGGTAAGGCCATCAAGCAGATCTTGGAGCGGGTGCGCGGCATCCGCGACGTGACCTTGGTGCAGGAACTCGGGCAGCCCAGTCTCGCCATCAAAATCAACCGCGCCAAAATCGCCCGCTACGGCGTGAATGTCGCCGACATCAATGCATTGATTCAGACAGCCATCGGTGGGGATGTGGCAACTCAGGTGGTACAGCAGGAAAAACAGTTTGATCTGATCGTGCGCCTCGAACGCCAATACCGCGATAATCCCGAGGAAATCGGCAATATCCTGGTGGCCACCCCCGCCGGGCAGCAGATTCCGCTCAAGGAATTTGCGGACATCCAAGTGACTCGCGGCGCCTCCTTCATCTACCGCCAGAACAATTCGCGCTACATCGGAGTCCAGTTCTCCGTGGCCGGACGCGATCTGGCGGGCGCCGTGGAAGACGCCATCCAGCAGGTCAAAGACAAGGTTTCATTGCCACAGGGCTATCGCCTCGATTGGGGCGGCGAATATACGGAATACACGGCGTCACGCGGCCAGCTCAATGTCATTCTGCCAGTCACCGTGTTTCTGATTTTCCTGCTGCTGTTCGCGCTCTACAGCAATTTCAAGTTCCCATTCATCACGGTGCTCGGCGTGGTGCTGTCGGCACCGGTAGGCGGCATCGTGGCGCTGTGGATCACCGGCACACCGTTCTCCGTGTCATCCGGCATCGGCTTCCTGGCCCTGTTCGGCGTCTCGGTGCAGACCGCGGTGGTCTATATCTCCTACGTCAACGAATTGCGGCGCGGCGGCACTTCTTTGGCCGACGCGATTCGTCAAGGCGCCATCTTGAGGTTGCGTCCCATCATGATGACGGCCTTGGTGGCGGCATTGGGATTGTTGCCGGTGGCGCTCGCCAGCGGCGTCGGCACGGATACGCAAAAACCGTTTGCCCTGGTCATTGTCAGCGGCCTGTTCACGCGCCTCTTGATCAGTATTTTTCTGATGCCGGTCCTGTATACCCTCGTGGCTCGACCCCAGGACCGGTTGGAAGTGTGATCCGTCAAGCAGCGCACTCGTCGCCGCACTGGCAAAGCCGCGCGTGTTACAGTCGGCCGCGATAGTCCGTTTGTATCTTGCGGATCTTTTTATCGGTGCCGAAGAATGCGTGTTTGGACATATCGGCGCTGTACTGGCTCGATTCGGGGTGCCGCCCAAGCGCTTCGGCCAGGGCGCGAATGTGGTGTGGCCCGGCGCCGCAGCACACGCCCAAGTAGTTGATGCCCAGCGCATAGGCTTGCCGACCGAAGTCGGCGATTTCCGAGCGCGTGCACACGAACGGATCGAGCCCGGTGGGAAACGCCCGCGCATTACCGCAGCAGGGATCGGTAAGCGACATGAATGATGGCTGATCGCGGGTGGTTCGATACGGAACCGGCAGCGCCGCGACGGTGCACTTTACGGTCTCGCGAATTTGCTTCAGCAGCGGCATGATGGTTTTCGGACCGCGGTGACAGTTCAATCCAACCACGTCGGCGCCCGCCGCCTCCAGTCGTTGGCAGGCCTGCGCCGGACTCAAGCCTTCGCGCACGTTGTCCTCGCGATGGATTGCAAATGTCACCACCGCCGGCACCTTGGTATATTTCCTGATCGCTGCGAGCGCCATCAAAGCTTCCCCTACCCAGGAAAAGGTTTCCGCGACGATGTAATCCACACCGGCATCGGCTGCCCAACCGACCTGCTCCGCGAAAATCCGTTCAACCTCTCTGAGCGCCTTGGGATCCGCCGGATCGTAGACATTGGTGTTGCAAATATCGCCGGCGAACAGGGTGCCGGTCCGGCGTGCCACTTTCTTGGCGATGCGCAGGGCCGTCCGATTCATCGACTTGAGATCCTTCTCCCTGCCGATGACGCGAAGCTTTTCGCGATGAACGTAGTAAGTGAGGGCCTGGGTGACATCCGATCCCGCACGCACGAAATCCATATGCAGTTCCTCGACCACCTCCGGATGTTCGGCGAGCACCACCGGAACGAACGCGCCCGCCTGCAGATAGCCGCGCCGCTCCAGTTCGAACACATAGCCCTCGGCACAGATGACCGGTCCCTGCTTGAGGCGCTTCAGCAAGCCAGGTTCAGTGCGCGCGGCAGTCTTTTTTTTCGATGTCGTCATCAAAGATCTCCGTCAAGTTCGCATCAATTTGCCGCTGGAATCGAACGCTGCTGCGGCCAGGCGCTGCGCCTTTAGAACGCCGGCGCCGACAACGCCGCCGCCGATCAGCACCGCCTGCGCGTGGCTTTTCATGGGTTCTCCAAGGTCAGCGCTGTGAATTCGAACTAAACGAGGCTGCCGGCCGGCACGCGGCTCTGCGGCCTGCGCGTTCACTCATTGGAAACCGCCAGGTGCAGGTTGGCCTGCGCCGCGCTGCCGCCGGTTCCGAAGCGCTCGATCAGCCAGGAGCGGAACAGCGCTACGGCGGTATCGCTCAAGGCTTCCGGGTGGGTGATGAGGTAGTAGCCATAGCCGTCGTCGAGGCTGTTCTCGAAGGGTTTGACCAGCTGGCTGGTGCGAATGTAGTCGCCGAAAAGATAGTTATCGACCAGTACCACGCCCTCGCCGCTCAAGGCGTACTGCACGGCAAGCACCGCGCTGTCGAATACCAGCCCGCGCTCCACATTCAATGCGGTCAAATTCCACTGCCGGGCGAATTGCGTCCACAGGTGATGACGCGGCTGCTCCGAGATGCGCACATGCACCAATTCATTGGATTCGATGAATTCGGCCAAACTCTTGCCTGCGTGCCGTGCGGCCACATTCGGGTGACACAACAAATTCAAATGCACCGGCCAGAGCAAATCCGTCACCAAATCGGTCACGGTGGGCTTCGAATACGCCACCGCTACATCGACATCGCTCGGCGGCGGCCCTGCCCCATAGGCGCTGACCAAGTCGATTTCCACTTCGGCCGCCGCGCGCCGGAAGTCGCGCAATATCGGTACCGCGAGATGCACGGCGAAACTTGGCGGCATCTGCACCCGCAGAGTACGCAACGTGGTGGAGCCGTCGTTGCGTATGTCATCGAGGGCATATTCCAATCGGTCGAATGACTTCATGACCGCGGGCAACAGATGCTGCCCCGCCTTGGTCAGCACCAGCGCATGCGGCTTGCGCTCGAACAACTGCGTGCCGATCAGTTTTTCCAGCGCGATCACATGGCGCGACAGGGCGCTTTGCGAAATGAGCAGCGCATTGGCCGCTGCGGTGAAACTCGAGTGCTTGGCGACGCCCTCGAAGGCACGCAACGCATTCAACGGTAGCCAACGGCGATCGATGCTGGTCTTGCCCATAAATCAAAGAGCCCCGCTCGTGGTATAGCCGATGGCGCGTTTTTGATCGGCAATGATGGTCTTGGACGCGAGATACAGATGATAGGCCGCCCAGAATCCGCTTGGCGCTAAAATGACCATCGCTAAACGGAGCGAAGCCGCATCGGACGCGTGCGGACTCGCGAACCAATCGCTCAGGAACCCAATGATGTTGGGTGCGAAAATCCAATTCAACACATTGGCTACCAGCAGGGCTATCGCAATTAACATGTTGCGCATGCGGCACGGCGAAAGATTGTTCAGTAATCCAAATGTGGGGCCAATGTAGAAATAGATGGCGGGGATGAAGAGCCAAAACATCAGCTTGCAGAGCCACAGCGAATGGGTCCAATAAGCGATTATTGAAGGAACAGTCGCCAATCCGATCCCCGCAGCAAGCAGCCAAACACAACGCCGAGGATCCGCCATGCTGGGCCGCGACAGGAACCATGCAGTGCCGATAGTCGCAATCGACCCGCCCACGAGGTGAATATTCCCGGTGACGGCACCGGCCTGTCCAACATCAAGATTGTACGCCCGCTGCAGAAAGGCAGGCGTCCATGCCATCAAGCCCCAACCCCAGAATGCGCACAATCCGCCGCCTATCACCACGTGGAAAGCTGCCTTTTGGCGCCACAGGAATCGCAGTGTTTCCATAAACGAGGGTTTGGTCTCGTCGACGATACGGTCCAAGCGGCCGCGCGCCGGTTCGCGCACCGTCAAATACACAATGACGCCCATGACCACGCCCGGTATGGCGAGGGCGATAAACGCCATGCGCCAGGTGTAAGCATGTGCAATGGCACCCGCGATGTTGTATCCCAAATAGGCCCCGATCGGGGCGCCCAGTGCCAGCACCGCCATAGCCATCGGGCGCCGATCCGCCGGAAAGTAGTCCGAGACAATCGCTGTCGAGGGTGGCGTGCCCCCGGCTTCGCCGATACCGACTCCGATGCGCGCGAACAAGAATTCCCAGTAGGTGCGCGTGACTCCACACACGGCCGTGAAAGCGGACCACATGACCAGGGAAATTGCCAGTATGTTGCGGCGGTTGGCTCGATCGGCGAGCCACGAGATGGCAAGGCCGAATACGCCGTAGAACAAGGCCAGGGGCCATCCAATTAAGATGGCAACCCCGGCATCATCCAAGTGTAGCTCGAGACGGATTTGCTCGAGAACAGTGGAGACTACATACCGGTCTGCGATGTTGATCGCGTAAATAAGACACGTGAGGATAAGCACATACCAGCGGAGGATCGACGAGGGTTCATGGGCTCGTGGGATTTCGATGGCGGTGCTGCTCAAGGTGATACCTACCTCGTTTGGCTCGTTCATGCGCACCATACATGGTTCGAATCGGTTATGCGACGGGCGAACAGCGGACCTGCGAGCACGTTTTCAACGGCAGACCCCCGACTGGATTTCGAAAAATGACATGGGCGAATCGCGAAATGGCATAGCGCCGCGGGAACGAAAGACTAAGCTTTTCGGGTGGAAAACTTCGACTACATAATAATCGGCGCGGGCTCGGCGGGCTGCGTGCTCGCCGACCGCTTGTCCGCAAGTGGACGCGACCGAGTAT
>DATMKO010000353.1:0-2420 GCA_035571175.1 Steroidobacteraceae bacterium
GTTGGGTGCAACCCAGACGTTGCCGCCGCTGCCGGCCGCGGCCCCCGCGGTTCTCGACCCGCCGCCCGACAATGCGCCTGCGGCCACCGTCGATGCCGGCAAGGCGCTCTATCACACTTACTGTTCAACCTGTCACGGCGACGCCGCGACCGGATCGGGGGTACTACCGGACCTGCGCTATTCGACTTATATCAAGGATGCCGCGGCGCTGGATTTGGTCGTTCGTCAAGGCAGCCTCGCGGACCGCGGCATGGTGGCGTTCAAGACCGAGATCACGCCGCAGGATTTGCAGAGCATCCGCGCCTATATCATTCACCGTGCCAATCAGGACAAGGACGCGGGTGGGCGGCGTTAGCGTGCGCTGCCGTTGTCGCGGCGATATTCGCGCGGCGTCGCGTTGTATTTCGCGCGAAATACGCGACCGAAGTGAGTCGGACTATTGAATCCATAGTCGAACGCAATGGCGGTCACGGTGCGGCCTCGTTGCGCGGTTGATTGCAGCGCGCGTGAGCACGCCTCCAGCCGCCGCCGCAGAATATATCGCGCCACGGTCTCGTCGTGATCCGAAAACAGATGATGCAAGTAGCGCGTGGTCATCTTGCAAGCCTCGGCGATACGGGTCGGCGTCAAATCAGGATCGCTTAAGTGCGCCTCAATGTAATTGATGATGCGGATTCGATGTGCCGTGCCCAGGGAGGATCGATCGGCGAGGGTCTGCGGAAGTTCCGCGTAGGCGGCGCCGATGAGGTCGAGGATCGCAACCGCGACGCGCGCACAGGTTTGCTCATCGAGCCCCTGATGGTATTCGCGCCAGTACCTGCGCAGCAGCTGCGACAATAAGCCGCTGGCGCCGCGCCCGCCCGGCATCGAGATGGCGGCGAGGCTCTCGGGACACCCCACCTGACGACGCAGGACGGTGTTCGGAATGCCGAGCACCAACATGCGGTTCGCGCCGGTGAAGACGATATCGTAGCGGCGCGTGCTGTCGCACAGATTAAAATCGCCCGCTTGCAGGAACGACTCGCGCCCGTCCTGTCGACTGATGCTTTCGCCCTCCAACTGCAGCTGCAGAAAGAACAACGCATTCTTGGTGCGCGCCACATGCGAGCGCGAATGCCGCACGATCTGCGCATCGGAATACACTTCGGCGACGCTCAAATCGCCGAGCGAACCCCGCACGATGGAGCCGTTGAATACCCGTATATCCTCGGGCTCGGATACCAGCGGCGAGAAACTCTCGCTCGCCCGGTCATTCCAGAACGTGAGCTTATGGCGTGGGTCGAGGCCAGCCGTCGAAAACGACTCGATGTGGGCCATTGAATTACTCCCCCCCGTCGCGGACTCGCCCTAGCCGACAGGAATAAACCTTATTTATGAGTTCCAGCCCTGCAGATAGTTATACCAAATAATTATCGCGTGCAACTAGTCCCCCAGCGCAAAGCACGATATATGCCAAGTCGGGCCTGAGGTCCGGTGTTCGCTGCTCGATGCAGCCAATCCCATGTCGCTCTTCGTCGAGTTTTTTTCGCTCCGTCGGGCAAAATTGCCGGAAAACGGGCAAGCGACCCGATGCGACCCCAAAAAGGGAGGCGGCGACTTGAAAATGACACCACTTGCCGGCTATGTCGGCTACGCGCTGCGCCGGGCACAGTCCGTCATTTTCGCGGATTTGAGTCAAGTGCTCGCGCCACTGATGCTACGGCCGGTGCAGTTCACGGTGCTGCTCTTGATCGATCAAAACCCGGGCACCAGCCAGTCCTGCGTGTCCGAGGCGCTCGGAATTCAAAAAGCCAATTTTGTCGCAACCATTGCCGATCTTGAGGGCCGCGCGCTGATTCGGCGCCGCAAATCCGAGTCCGACGCTCGCAGTTACTCGCTGCATCTCACCGCGCGCGGCCGGGCATTGCTGGAGCGTGCCGCGGAACTGCAATCGCAACATGAGGCGCGCGTCATCGCGCAAATCGGGGTGGAGGAGCGGTTGCACCTGCTCGACTTGCTGCATCGCCTCGCGCAACTGCCCTTGACGGAGCCGCTCAGGATTGCGGCGAGGCCACACCCAGCGCTGCCCGACGGCGAGCAGCCCGCAGCCTAGGAAGCGAAATGAAGGTCAATGATTTGATTGCGATCGACGTTCACACGCACGCGGAGGTGTCCTGCCGGCAGCCGGCGGACGAGGTTTGGCAGGAATTCGAGGATGCGGCATCGAGATACTTCAAGGCCGGCAAGCGTCCCACCATCGCCGAAACCGTCGCCTACTACCGCGAACTCAAGATCGGCCTGGTGATGTTCACCGTGGACTCGGAGCATGAGCTCGGCGCGAAGCGCATTCCGAACTCAGAGGTGTGCGATGCGGCGCGCGAAAACAGCGACATCATGGTCGCATTCGCCAGCATCGATCCGCACAAGGGCAAGATGGGCGT
>DATMKO010000354.1:0-3936 GCA_035571175.1 Steroidobacteraceae bacterium
TTTCGGGATTGCAGCCGTAGTTGCGCTTGCCGCGAGCGATTTGCGCACTGACGTTGAGCTGCCTGCTGTTGAGTGCATGCGCCGACACCGGCCCTGAGAATCAAAACATCTACGTGGTTCAGCCCCATGACACGCTGTACAGCATTGCTTGGCGCTTCGACCTCGATTATCACGACTTGGCACGCTGGAACAACATCGGCACCGATTTTCGAATCACTGTCGGTCAGTCGTTGCGGCTCACGGGCGCCGCCTCGCCGCCGCGAGCAGCACCAACCGTCGGACACGCGCCCCCGGCCAAACACGCGCCTGCGGCGTCGAATGTCTCAAGTGCGCAAGCAGGCACCACGGCCAGCGCCACTGCGCTGAAGTGGGTTTGGCCTACCGAGCATCCGGCAGCGCCGCTCCCGGTGCCCGGCGGCGGCATTCTCTTGGCGGGGCATGTCGGCCAGGAGATTCGCGCCGCGTGTGCGGGTCGGGTGGTTTACTCCGGCAGCGGACTTCGCAGCTACGGGAATTTGATCATCATCAAGCACTCCGAGAATTTGCTTTCCGCCTACGCGCACAACCGCGACTCGCTGGTGAAGGATGGCGAGGAGGTGTCCGCGGGTCAGCCGATCGCCCACATGGGAGAGGGCGCGCCGCAAAAACCGGTGCTGTACTTCGAGATTCGCAGATACGGCAAACCGATTGATCCTAAGACGATACTTCCTGAGTAAAGTGGTTTCTTAATGATGTTCGTAAGTTATTAATAACAAACATTTTTACGCTAATCCTTCCGCATTGTCGGGATCTTGCGACTTTACCCACGCGTATGTTTAACTGTGGCCCCTCGGGAAAGTCCATTGCGGGGCGTCAGGTTTACACAGATTGGTACAATAAAAACAATAAGATCAATAAGAAGTAGAATAAATCTCGATAATCATTGATTGTGTAATTCCTGCGCCCTGCTATTTTTTTGACTGTCGATCAGGCCAGCAGCAGTGCTACGACCCGCCGCTGTTCCCCGACCAGTACATTGAACGTGCGGCAGGCCGCGCCCGTATCCATCACCTCGAATCCAATTCCGGCGCGCAAGAATTGAGCGCCGAAGGACGCGGCCGGAAAGGTCTGGCGCGCGCCGGTTCCCAGCAGCACGATTTCCGGGCCGAGAGCCAGAATGCGCGACGCATCGATGCCGATGAGCCCCGCGAGGTCCTGGATGTTCGGCTCCGCCAGCAGAGTCGATGCGCTCAAGATCACTGCGCCCCGATAACGATTTTCATTGACCTGCAACTCGCCCGCTTGGTAGGCGCGAATGACATTGGTGCCTGAAGTTGAGTCCTGGCTGAACCGCATGCGCTTAAGATACTCAAAACGGCGCCGGAGCGTTTGTGTCCGCCCAATATTTTCGCTTTAGCGCGCACACCCCGGCCGATCCGCGGCGCTCCCCGCTGCTGGAGTGGCTGCTGGCGCGCGCCGACACTTTCGCTTGGTCGAGCGATTGGCGCGTGGATGCCTTTCGCGTCATCGCGCCGCAAGCCGCGACCATGCCGGCGGTGGCGGCAGCCGCGCTCTACGCCGACCGCGGTGCCATGGAGGCGGCTTGGGTTTGCATTGCAGCTCCGGTTCATTACCTCGCGGAAATGAACAATGTGCGCTTGGCACCGGAGGGTATGCCGACATTGCGACCCGACGAAGCCGAGGCGCTGGCGTTGGATTTCAATCGCGTATGGAGCGATTCGGGCACGCGCTTGTTGGCAGGCCGGTCCGCCGTTCTATACTGTATTTTCGATCGAGCGCTGCAAGTGACGACGCGCGACCCCGAGGATGCGGTTGGCCGGCATATTGAAGAATATCTGCCGGTCGGCGGCGGCGCGCCGCTCCTCAAGCAACTGATGAGCGAGATTGAGATGTGGTTGTTCGAACATCCCGTCAACGGCGCGCGCGCAGCGCAAGGACTCACGCCAATCACGGGCCTGTGGTTGTGGGGCGGCGGTACGGCCATCACTTCGCTGCCCACGATCCAGGGCTTTTGCGCGGGCAACGATGTGTTCTTCAACGCCTTTACGCGGCAAGCGGCGGGCGGCGGAGTCATCGTGATGCCGGACGTGCCCGGCAGCGATGCGTGGCGTGAGGCGGAGTCGCGGTGGCTCAAGCCCGCGGTCGCACAATTGCGCGAAGGTGTGATCTCGCGGCTCGATCTGTCGGCCGGCGCGCGCTGCTTAAGCGTGAGCGCTCGCGCGTTGTTGCGCTTTTGGCGGCGGCGCAAGCCCTGGTGGGAGTGGTTCGCGTGAGTGCCATGGAGATCCGGCGCCGGGCGCTGAACAGCATGCAGCACCTTGCGGCAGATCTACACCCGGTGCTGCGCCGGGTTTACGCGGCGCGCGGCATCGACGCTCAGTCGGATTTGGATTTATCACTGGAGCGGCTGCTGCCGGTGGGGACTCTTGATGGCGTCAATGCGGCGACCGAACTGCTCGCGGCACATCGGGCGGGCCGCGTGCTCGTGATCGGCGATTTCGACGCCGATGGCGCCACCAGCACGGCCTTGGTGGTCAGAGCGTTGCGTGCCATGCATTTTGCGCATGTCGATTTCCTCGTGCCCAACCGCTTTCGCTACGGCTACGGTCTGACGCCGGAAATCGTGGCGCTGGCCGTCACCCGTCGTCCGTCGCTGATCGTCACGGTGGACAACGGCGTCTCGAGTGTGGCGGGGGTGGAGGCCGCGCGCGCCCATGGGGTGCCCGTGCTGGTGACGGATCATCACTTGCCGGGAGCGGAACTACCGCACGCTGCGGTCATCGTGAATCCGAATCTTGCCGGCAGCCGATTCGCAAGTTCGGCACTGGCCGGTGTCGGAGTGGCGTTCTATGTGGCTGCGGCGCTCGCCAAGGCCATCGCCCCGGAATTCCGAGTCGCGGATTTGCTGGATTTGGTGGCTCTCGGGACCGTTGCCGATGTGGTGGCGCTGGATCGCAACAATCGGGTGCTGGTGTCGCAAGGACTCAAGCGCATCCGTGCCGGCCGATGCGTCGCCGGGATTCGCGCGCTGCTCGAGTCGGCCGGCCGCCGCATGGCTGAGATCACCGCCGCCGATTTGGGATTCGCGGTGGCGCCGCGGCTCAATGCGGCCGGACGACTCACCGACATGAGCGTCGGCATCGCCTGCCTGCTGGCTGACGATCCCGCCGATGCGGTGCGACTGGCGCAGCAGCTTGCAAAGCTCAATGAGGAGCGGCGCGAAATCGAAAATCGCATGCAGCAGGGCGCCATTGGACTGGCCGCAGAGGCGGTGCAAGGCGATGCGGGAGTCGAATCGCTCGGGCTCTGCCTGTTCGATGAAAGCTGGCATCAGGGCGTCGTGGGCCTGGTCGCCGGCAGAGTCAAGGAGCGACTGCACCGCCCGGTGATTGCCTTCGCGCGCGCCGCGGACGGCTCGCTGCGCGGCTCCGCGCGCTCGGTGGCGGGCGTGAACATCCGCGATGCCCTCGATAGTATCGCGACCCGGCATCCCGATCTCATCGACAAATTCGGCGGCCATGCCATGGCGGCCGGCGTGAGCTTGCATGAGGGAAAGCTGGCGGCGTTCCGCAGCGCTTTTGCCAGTGAAATCGCCGCGCGCACCGACCTTGATACGCTGCGGGGGGTGATTTACTCGGACGGCGCATTGACCGCGGACGAGCTGTGCATCGATACGGCGCGTGTGCTGCGGGCCGCCGGCCCCTGGGGCCAGGGTTTCCCCGAGCCGGTATTCGACGGCGAGTTCACGGTACTCGACGCAAGAATCGTCGGCGGCAAACACATGAAAATGAATCTTGAGCTTGCGGGCGGCGGCTTGTCCGCGATCGAGGCCATCGCATTCGGATATGCGGACGGCGCGCCGCTCCGTCACGGCGCCACGGTGCAGCTGGCCTATCGTCTCGAGATCAACGAGTTTCGCGGCAGCGAGCGGGTTCA
>DATMKO010000355.1:0-3672 GCA_035571175.1 Steroidobacteraceae bacterium
GGGTGGGTATGCCGAAGCGGTGAGCGAACGGCAGCCGCCCATGTACTTTCGCCTCGGGGGCGGAACCATCAAGGGCGTTAGCAAACCGGGAGAAATTGTCTGGAGCCGGGTATCGGTCGAACCAAGCGGCCTCAAGGCGGACCTTGGGCTGTGCGAATCGGTCGCATTGCCGGCCGCCGAGAGCAATCGACGATCGCTGGCCACCACGCCGCAGTGGCCCATGGTGCATGCAGTATTTCCGGGCATCTCGCGCGATCAATTCATGGCGCGTCACGGCGCCAATCATATCCAAGTCGCCTACGCTCCAGACCGTGCCAGCGCTGAGCGCGCGCTCGCCGCAAAGGCGGCAATGTTCGATGCACTGGGTCTGGAAGTGAGCATTTGCGGAGACACGGCGTTGACCGCATAGCGGCAAGGGTCGGACGCATGGCTGTCGTGGCGGGAATCGACTTCGGCACATTGAGCGTGCGAGTTTCCATCGTCGATACCTCCGGCGGCATTTTGGGTTCAGCAGCCGCGGGATATCCCCTGCACAGGGATCCCGCCGATCCAAGCCTCGCCACCCAGAAGCATGACGACCATATGGCAGCTCTGGTGGTGGCCATGGCGGCTGCGCTCGCGAACGCCAACATCTCCGGCGCGGCGGTTGCGGCGCTGGCCGTTGCCACCACCGGATCCAGCGTTCTGCCGGTGGATGACCGGCTGCAGCCGCTGGGAGACTACTACCTGTGGTGCGACCATCGGGCGCAATCGGAGGCGGAAGAAATCACACACACCGCCGGTAAAATGGATTTGCAGGCCCTGCGCTGGTGCGGCGGCGCCTATTCTCCGGAATGGGGATTCGCGAAACTGCTGCACTGGCTGCGTCGAAACAGCAAGCGGCGCGAGCAATTTGCCACTGCGCTGGAACACGGCGACATGGTGGTGGCCACACTCTCCGGCCTGGTTGATGCCAAGGATCTCCCCCGCGGCATTTGCGCCATGGGGCACAAATGGATGTGGAATGAGTCGTTGGGCGGTCTCCCGTCCGAGCAGTTTCTGACCAGTGTCGATCCGCTGTTTCGCGGCATACGCGAAAAGCTCGGCGGTAGCTATGGTGCGGTCGATGCGATCGCCGGTCGGCTATGCCCGGCTTGGGCGCAGCGATTGGCACTGCGGCCGGGACTGCCGATTCCGTTCCCTGAACTCGACGCACACTCGGACGCCGTAGGGGCAGGAATAAGGCTCGGCGACATCGTCAATGTTCTCGGCACTTCGACTTGCGTCATGGCATTGAGCGAACACGCGGCGCCCATACCGGGCGTCTCCGGCGTGGTCGAACGCTCCATACATCCCAGTCTGGTCGGCATCGAGGCGGGCTTGAGCGCCTGCGGCGCGGTGTTTGATGCGATCGCAAACCGCAGCGGCAGCAGCTTGGCTGTGCTCTCCCAGCAAATTGCAAACCATCGCCCCGGACAAACGGGTTTGCTGCGCTTGCCCTGGGACAATGGCGACCGCACCATACTTGCGGATCCTGAGATGCGCGGCTTGACGCTCGGCTGGAATCTCTCGCACACCGCGGCCGACGAACTGTTCGCCGCTGTGGAGGGCACTGCGTTTCACACCAAGGTGATCATCGATCATCTAGGCGCACATCAGGTGCCCGCCGCACGCATCGTCAATGCGGGCGGTCTGCCGCAACACATGCCGTCGATCAACCAGCTGTACGCCGACGTCTTGAACAAACCGGTACGGGTCCCGGATCGCCCGGCCACAGGCGTTGGCTCGGCGATCTTTGCCAGTCTTGCCGCAAACGCCTTTCGCAATCTTGAGGAAGCGCAGGATGCGCTGTGCCCGGGCTATCGCGAATACCGGCCTGTTCCCGAAGCCGCCGCCGCCTACGCACCGCTGTACGACGCGTTTCGCAAAATCTATTTTCTATTGGGCGACGGCGGCGCCGCGGCGCAGGCGATTAATGGCGTACTGCGGACGCTGCGAGCGGTCGCGAGCCGTGGATAGTGACATCGCATACACGCCTGAAATCGTAACGCTGGCGGATATAGCCCGGCATCACGCGCGCGTTCGCCCGCGTGCCATCGCGACCCTGCATGCGGATCGCGCCACGACGTTCGAGTCGCTGCATGGGCGCAGTTCGCGGGTCGCGAATGGGCTCATCGCTTCAGGCATCAAGCCGGGCGCGCGCGTCGCCGTGCTCGACCACAACTCCGACCGCTATTTCGAAATAATGCTTGGCGTCGCCAAGGTCGGCGCCGTATCCGTCACGGTCAACTGGCGCCTCGCACCACGCGAAGTGGGATACGTACTCAAGGACAGTTGCGCGGAGATGTTGTTCGTCGGCGGCCGACATGCCGCTCACCTGGCAGCGCTGCTCGCGGATCTGAAAATGATGCGCCAAATCATCGTGATCGACGGGATGGCCGGCGCTTGGCCCGCGTACGAGAACTGGATCGGCCGGTACAACGACATCGATCCAGGTTATGAAGGAGCCGCGCAGGACACCGCGATTCAGATATACACCAGCGGTACGACGGGCCATCCGAAAGGCGTCGAGCTTGCGCACGCAACGTTCTACGGTCTCAGCCGCTACCGCGCGCTCGAGAAATTCGATCCGCACTTCGGCTGGATCGATTGGCAGCCGGGTGATACGGCCATCATCGCCGTGCCGGCATTTCACATTGGGGGAACGTTTTGGGCATTCCTCGCCCTCTATTGCGGCGCGCGCGCGCTGATTCTTTCGCAATTCGACGCTGGCGAGGTGTTGTTGGCAATTCCGCAGCATCGCGTGACCCAGCTGATCCTGGTGCCCACGATGATTCAGCAAGTGCTCGCACACCCGGACTGCGCTACGACCGACTTCTCCTCGCTGCGGTATCTTCTCTACGGCGCATCGCCCATTCCGTTTGAACTGTTGCGCGAGGCGACGGCGATGTTCAAATGCCGCTTCATCCAGGTATATGGCATGACCGAATTGTGCGGGGCAGTCACCTATCTGTCCGCCGAGGATCACAATTCCGGCGGAACCCAGCGCCTGCGTTCCGCCGGGAAAGCCGTCACCGGCGTCGGCCTCGACATCCGCGACCCCGAGGGGAGGTCGCTGCCGCGCGGAACCGTCGGCGAGATCTGCGTTCATTCTGAAACTCGCATGAACGGCTATTGGAATCTCCCCGATGCCACGGCGGCCACGATGAACGCGGCAGGGTGGGTGCGAACCGGCGATGCCGGATTTGTCGACAGCGACGGCTATATCTATGTTCAGGACCGCATCAAGGACATGATCGTGTCCGGCGGCGAGAACGTTTATCCAGCCGAGGTGGAAAGCGCGATCTATGGTCACCCGTCGGTGGCGGAGGTCGCGGTCATCGGCGTCCCGGATTCAAGATGGGGCGAAGCCGTCAAAGCCATCGTGGTCCTGAAGCCGGGCAGCGAAGCGGATGCCGATTCCATCCTGAGTTTCGCGCGTTCGCGGATCGGCGGATTCAAGGTACCGAAGTCGGTTGATTTTGTCGCTGCCTTGCCAAAGAACGCCACCGGCAAGGTGTTGAAGCGCGAACTGCGCAATCCGTATTGGGCGAATCGCGACCGACAAGTCAATTGAACCGGCCCTATCGGCCCGTGAACTTCGGCGTGCGTTTCTCGCGGAAGGCCAGTATCCCTTCGCGATAGTCTTCGCTG
>DATMKO010000356.1:0-3662 GCA_035571175.1 Steroidobacteraceae bacterium
CGCCTTCGCGAAGTCAGTTTGTCAATTGAAGGCGCGGACCTGATCGTCGCCGGCGAGGACCTCGACATTCGCATCCCGTTCGCCGACGTCAAAGTCGATGAGCGCCTGGGACGCGCGCCGCGCAGACTGCGCTTCAACGACGGCGCATTTTGCGAAGTGCGGGACTTGAATGCCCTCGATGCCCTGTTGTCGTCGGTCGGGCATCACGACCGATGGGTCGATCGCCTGCAGCGCCACGTGCAATTTGTCTTGTTCTCGTGCCTTGCATGTGTGTTGCTGGCGGCGGCAGGGTACCGATGGATGCTACCGTGGGCCGCCGCGAAAGCCGCGCATCATTTGCCGCCCGCCATGGTTCGAGAATTATCCGTGCACACGCTGAATCTATTGGATGGCGCGATTCTCAAGCCGACCAAGATCGCCGCGGAGCGCCAGCTGGCGTTAAGCGCAAAATTTCAGGCGCTGCGCCTGCCGCAGGGAGGCAATCCCAATTCGTTGCTGCTGTTTCGGCTTTCACCCCAACTTGGAGCCAATGCTTTCACCTTGCCCGATGGGGACATTATTTTGCTGGATGACTTGATCACGCTGCTTGGTGATGATGAGCAAATTTTGGCGGTCTTGGCCCACGAGTTGGCGCATGTACGCGGGCGCGACGGATTACAGCTATTGTTGAGGAGTTCCGCGGTGGGTGCATTTTGGACTTTTTACGTCGGCGACATCAGCGCCCTGCTGGCGGCTGCGCCCGCCGCCGTCGTGCAGGCAAAGTATTCGCAGGATCTCGAACAGCAGGCGGATGATTATGCTGCGGCGCTGCTGCGGTACAACGGCATGTCACCGGCGCTGCTTGCCGAGGCCCTCAAAAAGTTGGCTCAATCAAAACCGGGCTCGGCGAAGAGCGGGTATTTGTCGAGCCATCCTTCGACGGATGAGCGAATGCGGCACTTGCGGATCCTTGCTGCGCATTAGACAGCCAGACCAACATCGTATTAATACCGAGCGTCGCCGCGCACCAAGGCGTGAGGCGTAATTCACGCGACGAACTAAGTGGCAAAAATATTGTCGATGGAGTAGGTTTTCAATTGCACGTCTGCGCCGGGAAGCGCCTGCACGAATGGACGGCAACATGGACGAATTCAAAATCACGGTGATTGAAGACGGCAGATTCCTCCGTGTTACTTTGGCCGGGCCAGCCGTTCGCGTCAATCTTCTCGCCGCACTGCAGCGAATCATCACGGAGGCCAAGTCACGGAATGTTTGGCGCGTACTCGTGGACGCGAAGGGACTACCGCCTCCGCTCGGCACTTTTGAAAAGTATGATCTCGCCCTCGAAGTCGCACGCGTAACGGACCCGCGCATGAAGACTGCGGTGGTGGCCCGAGCCGAGATGGTTGATCACTTCTTTGAAACCGTGGCTCGAAACCGCGGTGTGGGCCTCATGGTGTTTTCGAACGAGACCCCAGCGCTCGAGTGGCTGCTCGACGCAGAGAGCCGTTGAACGTAGCCCAAGGGGCGTACGAACTCAAAATCCTGGCAAACTTGCAAAAAACCATGTGATTTGCGAGGCTGAGACCGCGGCCGACCGCGGATCGCTTCAACGGAGTTCAAATAAAATGAATAAACCTCCTGGGAACGTTCGGTATTACATTGCGCTTTTGATTGTTGCCGGTGCAGCCGCGCTAGCCGCGAGGGTTGCGAACGCGGACGCGCCGCCGCCGCAGATCCCTACCTGCGACAAGAAAATCGGCACGCTGGCGGTGACGGAGCCACAGAATCAATGGTGGGTTGCGCTGAATTTGGAATCGCCTGCTGCGCTGATCAAAGTGTTCGTGTCCGAGTCCAAGTGCTTCACTCTGGTGGACCGGGGAAAGGGATTGCAGGCAGCCCAGGCGGAACGCGCACTGGCGGCCAGCGGCGAGGAGCGCCAAGGATCGAATATTGGTAAGGGACAGATGAAAGCCGCCGACTACGTACTGGTGCCCGACGTCGTCAATCAAAACCGCAATGCCAGCGGCACCAATGTCGGGAGCGTCCTCGGTGGTTTGCTGCCGCACGGTGTCGGGGCGCTGGTCGGCGGCGTTAGCCTTAAGAGCAAGACCGCGGATGTGGTGTTGACCTTGACCGACGTGCGCTCCACGGAACAGGTCGCGCTGGAGCAGGGCCACGCGAAGAAAACCGATTTGGGCTGGATGGGTGGCGGCGGTGCGGGGTTCTTCGGCGGATTTGCCGCTGGCGGCGCCAGCGGCTATGCCAATACGGAAATCGGCCAAGTCGTCACCATGGCCTACCTCGACGCGTATACCAAAATGGTTGGCGAATTGAAAACTGCGGCTCCCGATGCCAAGGCCGACAATGTGCAGCAGGCGGTGAGAATGGCGAAGCCCGGCAAGCTGTACGCGCAGTCGAACTTGAAGTCTGCCGTGGTTCGGGACCTGGATCCCGGCATGATGCTCTATCCGACCGGCGATAAGATGGGCGTATGGTGGAAAGTCACCGACGAACTTGGCAACGAAGGATGGGCCGTATCCACGAATTTCCAGCTGGCCCACTAGCGCAGGCAAATTGAAGCGATTGTTACTGCCGAAGCTTCGCGAGGCTTTGCGGCGAGCGGCCGATCCGCAGAAAGCGCCGGCCATGCAGGCGTACATGAAGTCTGTGATGCCCTACCACGGCGTGTCGGCGCCGCTGCTGCGGCAAGTATGCAAGGCGACGTTTGCCGACGAACAGTTTGCCTCGGCGTCGCAATGGCAGGCACATGTGCTGGATTTGTGGCGCGGCGCTGGCTTCCGCGAAGAGCGCTATGCAGCCCTGAATTTAGCGGGCGATAAGCGCGCACGGCCTTTCCAGTCGCCGTCCGCAATGGCAATGTACGAGGAGCTGATAGTCACCGGCGCCTGGTGGGACTACGTGGACGACGTTGCATCGCATCGCGTCGGGCCGATCTTAAGGGACTATCCCGCACCGCTGCGCAGCAAGATGCTGTCCTGGAGCAAATCAAAGGATCTTTGGAAACGGCGTACTGCCATCATTTGCCAGCTCGGATTCAAGTCTGAAACGGATCTTGAGTTGCTGTACGCCTGCATTGAGCCATCGCTTGAATCGCGGGAATTCTTTCTGCAGAAGGCGATAGGGTGGGCGCTGCGCCAGTACGCCTGGACCGACGCCATGGAAATACGCAAATATGTGCGGCGCAATCGCAGCCGCCTGAGCGCGCTCAGTTATCGGGAGGCGCTGAAGAATATCGGGGCAGGTTGAGCCGGCAGGGTTCAGGCTCGAACATAGACCCAGGCTTGCGCGCCGGATTTCAAAGTTACCAGCAGCCGAGAGTAGTCAGAGACTTCATATCGGTCGGCGGCGGCGAGCTCCGCAGCGCTGATGGTATAGACGGTGCCCGCGACCTCGTCGACAGGATTCGCGCTTCGCCGCGCGATCTTGTGATGGGTTTTTCCGCTCAACGCCACGACGTTCGGATCAGCGATCTCAATGGTCAAGAGCGCGTATCCGGTCAGCGAGTCGGCGCAACCCTCGAGTTCGCGTCCAAAGTTAGCCATTTGGACCGCCCGGTCTTGCAATGTACCGTAGGCAAAAAGCAGCATGGGTTCGCTCAATCCTGTTTATAGATCACGCCTTGCTTCATGACGAAGCGGACATCCTCGAGCAGGCGCACG
>DATMKO010000357.1:0-2098 GCA_035571175.1 Steroidobacteraceae bacterium
GTCGTGGCAATCGCCCTGATACTCGCCGCGGTGTTCCTGCCGACGGCGTTCATTCCCGGGATCACAGGGCGGCTTTACCAACAATTCGCCGTCACCATTGCGGTGTCCGTAATCTTCTCGGCGTTCAACGCGCTGACGTTAAGTCCGGCGCTGGCGGCGCTGCTGTTGCGCCCCAGGAAGCGGCAGCATGGGCTGTTGGACGCGTTTTTCAGCGCTTTCAACCGCGGCTTTTCCAAAGCCACAGATGCCTATGTCAATACCTCGGCGCTGCTCATTCGAAAATGGACTTTGGGGGTCGGGCTGCTGTTGCTCTTGGTGGCGGCTGCGGCCGTGTTCGGCTCGCGATTGGCCTCCGGCTTCTTGCCCGATGAAGATCAAGGTTACCTGTACGGCGCGCTGCAACTACCCGCTTCAGCCTCCATGCAGCGCAACTCCGCGGCAGCGCGCGAGGTCGAACAAGTGGTCATGCAGACCCCGGGGGTGCAGCACGTCTCATCCGTGATCGGATTCAACATGCTGAGCGGCGTGACCACAACCTACAACTCATTCTTTTTCATTACGCTGAAGAACTGGGGCGAGCGCAAGAGCGCCGCCGAAAGCTATGCTGCCATCAAAGCTCATCTGCAGGGCGCATTGTCGAGATTGCCTGCCGGCGTCGCGTTTATATTTCCACCGCCTGCCATTCCAGGGGTGGGCAATTCCGGCGGTTTTAATTTCGTCCTCGAAGACCGCTCCGGCAGCGGCTCGAGTTTCCTCGTCAAGAACCTGCAGGCTTTCTTGGAGGCGGCGCGCAAACGCCCCGAGCTTGCCGGGCTCAATACCACGGCGCTCTATGGCGTGCCGCAGCTCGCTGTGTCTGTGGATCGGGCAAAGGCACTGAGCCAGGGTGTGAATTTGGCGGATGTGTACCAGACGCTGCAAACCTTCATGGGCGGTAGTCTGGTGAACTACTTCAACCGTTTCGGCCGGCAGTGGCAAGTATACGTCCAGGCGGATGGCGCCGATCGCACACAGGCGCAGAACGTCGGGGAGTTTTACGTCAAGAACGCGGGTGCGCAAATGGTGCCGATGAGTACGCTCACCGCCATCGAGCCGAGCTCCGGTCCTGAGTTTATATTCAAGTACAACCAGTATGAAGCGGTGCAGATCAACGGGAGCGCCGCGCCTGGCTATAGTTCCGGCCAAGCGATGGCTGCCCTCGAAGCGGTATTTCATAAAACCATGCCCGTGCAGATGGGGTTTGACTACACCGGCATGTCCTACCAGGAACAGCAGGCGGCGCACGGTGTGTCGCCGGCAACGATCTTTGCCATGTCGTTCTTGGTCGTCTTCTTGATCATGGCGGCGCAATACGAGAGTTGGTCACTACCCTTCAGCGTCTTGCTAGGCGTGCCCATCGCGGTATTCGGCGCATTCCTGGCCCTTAACCTTCGCTCGCTCGAGAATAACGTTTACGCGCAGATCGGTCTGGTCATGTTGATCGGGCTGTCGGCAAAAAATGCGATTTTGATCGTGGAGTTTGCCAAGGCTGAGTACGAACGCGACACGCCGATCGCCGAGGCGGCCTTGGCGGGTGCGAGGCTTCGGCTGCGTCCCATTTTGATGACGGCATTCGCCTTTATCTTGGGCTGTGTGCCGTTGTGGACTGCCTCGGGCGCCGGTGCCGTGGCACGGCGAGTTCTCGGCACCACGGTAATCGGCGGCATGCTGGCCGCGGCACTCATTGCGATCTTCTTCATCCCGATGACGTTTGATCTGGTGGAGCGCCTGGCAAATCGCAACAAGCCGTCCGCATCCAAGCCGCTTGAGCCCGAGACGAGTAGCGCGGCGCATGACTAAGTGGAGATTTTGCGTCGCCGGCGCGGCTCTGTGGCTGGCGGCTTGCGCGGTCGGACCCGATTATAAGCGCCCGGCGCTCGATGTTCCGCCCAAGTTTCGCGGCGCGCCCGAGGTCGCGCAGCCCGCGACATTTGCAGATCTGCAGTGGTGGGCGGTGCTCGAGGATCCGGTGCTGCAGAGGCTGATCAAAGATGCGTTGGCCAACAATTATGATCTACGCATCGCCGCCAATCGTGTGCTGCAGGCGCGCGACCAGCTT
>DATMKO010000358.1:0-3371 GCA_035571175.1 Steroidobacteraceae bacterium
GTCTCGGGCAGCAAGCCAAAGCCGGATGTCACGAGCTTGAAGAGTCCGGCAACAACGCTGGCTACGCCCAAGACTTTCGCGCCCGCACCCGGGTTGGCCCCTACCTTGAGGACTTCGGCAGCCGCCACCCCTTCGGGAAACTTGAGCTTCTCCTCGATGATCAAAGAGCGGCGCAGCGGCACCGAAAACAAAACGCCGAGCAGTCCGCCCAAGCCGACGATGGCTACGGTCCACCAGTAGTCAAAGCTCAACCAATGATGCAATAAGATGAGTGCCGGCAGAGTGAAGATCGCCCCGGAGGCGATCGACGAACCGGCGGAGGCGCCGGTGGCGACGATGTTGTTCTCGAGGATGTTGGTCTTACCGAACAGCGGCAAGAGGGCCATCGAAATGACGGCCGCCGGAATGGCCGTGGCTACGGTCAGTCCCACGAACAGACCGACGTACGCGTTGGCGGAGGCGAGAATGACGGTGAGGATCACCGACAGAATGATGGCCTTCAGCGTGAACTGCGCGGCCGGTACCGCGCTTGGAGTAGAGCTTGACCCTGCCGGCGCGCTCATTGCACGCCGCCCATCAATTTTTTCAGCGGACGGCTCAACACCAGGAGCACCGCGCCCACCCCGACCGAAAAGTACACAATGTGCATGTACTGGCCAGGCATGGCGGCAACGTTGTTGGCGTCGAATTCACCGGCGATCAATCCCGCCACCAGATTGCCGAGCGAGGTGGCAAGAAACCACATGCCCATCATTTGGCCGACGAAACGTTTCGGAGCCAATTTGGTGTAGTAGCTCAAGCCCACGGGGCTCAAGCACAGCTCGCCGAAGGTGTGCAGCAAGTAGGTCATGATCAGCCAGTAGGGCAGCACCTGCGAGCCGTGCGCGACTATGGTCGCGGCCGCCGCCATCACCAGGAATCCCGAACCCATCAACATCACGCCCAGCGCGAATTTCGCCGGCGCGGAAGGATTCAAATTGCGGCGCGCCAACGCGATCCAAATCCACGCGAAAAACGGCGCGAACAGCACGATGAACACGGAATTGAACGATTGGAACCAGCCGGTCGGAATCACGAAATGCAGCCAGCCGATGGTCCGGTCCGTATATCTCTCGGCGAACAAATTCATCGACGAGCCGGCCTGTTCGAAGCCGGAAAAGAACAGCGCGCAACCGCAGAACAGAGCCAAGAGCACCACGCCGCGTTTGCGCTCCTCGGGCGTAAGGTCGGCAAACAGGAAGTAGTACGCGAAATACAGCACGCCCGTGCTGCCGATGATGTAGGCGGCGCCCTGGGCCAATCCCAAGGGATTCACCGGAATCCATCCCAGCCTCACAGCCGCGAGTCCGAGGATCAATGCACCGACGCCGATCCACAAGCGCATCCATTCCTTGGAGCGCGGCACCAACGATTTCGAGCCGCCCGCCGCATGGATGGGTGCGGGATGAACCCCCGAGTCCCCCAGATACTTGCGGGTAAAATAAAACTGCAGCACGCCGAGGATCATGAAAAATGCGCCGACGCCGAATCCCGCCCGCAGTCCGAAATAGATCTGCGCCAGGGGGATGACAAGCGGTCCCAATGCGCCGCCGATGTTGATGCCGATATAAAAAATGGTGAACGCGGAGTCCAGGCGCGCGCCGCCTTCCGGGTACAACCCGGCAACGATGGCGCTGACATTGGGTTTCAGCAGCCCGACGCCGATGATGATCACCACCAGGCCGATATAAAAGCCGCCCGGGGTGGTGGAGATTGCCAACAGCAGGTTGCCGGCAGTGATCGCCAGCCCGCCGAGCATGACGGCGCGCTGCGCGCCGATGAGCCGGTCCGCCACCCAGCCGCCGGGCAGCGCCGCCAGATAGACACCGGCGTTGTAAAGTCCGTAGATAGCCGCCGCGGTCTTGTCGTCGAGGCCGAGTCCACCGCTTGCGATCGTGGCGACCAGGAACAGAATGAGTACGGCGCGCATGCCGTAAAAGGTGAACCGCTCCCACATCTCGGTGAGAAACAGCGTGGCGAGTCCACGCGGATGGCCGAAAAAGGTTTTGCTCAACTCGAGTCCTTAATCTTTGTGCTGGTTCTGTTCGGCTTCTTCTTTCTCGCGTGCGGCGATTTTATCCTTGAGCAATATCGCGGCCATGATGATCCCTATTTCGTACAGCAGGTACATCGGTATCGCCATTGCGCTCTGCGACACCGCATCGGGCGGCGTGACAAAAGCGGCAAAGATGAATATCCCGAGCAGCACAAAACCGCGGTTCTTCTTGAGATTCTTGAGCTTAACAAAACCCGTCCACACCAATAGTACAGTAGCCACGGGGACCTCGAAGGCCAAACCGAAGGCGAGCAGCAGAACCATCACGAAATCCAGATAACTGCCCATGTCGGTCATCATCTGCACGCCGTGCGGCGTGGTGGCGACGAAGAAACTCAGCATCACCGGGAAAACCGCGTAGTAGGCGAACGCCGCACCCGTGTAAAACAGCACGATGCTGGAGATGAGCAGCGGCACGGCCAGCTTCTTCTCGTGCTTGTAGAGGCCGGGCGCGACGAAGGCCCAGGCCTGATAGAGAACAAAAGGCATGGCGCAGCCCAATGCAAGCAGCAGCGCCAATTTGAACGGCACCGTGAAGGGGGCGACCACGCTGGTCGCGATGATGGTCGCGCCGGCGGGCAATTTGGCTTTCAGCGGAACCGCGACGAAGCTGAACAGCTGGTTCATGTAAAACGCGCAGGGCACGAAACAAATGCCCACCGCCAACATCGCCTTGAGCAGGCGATCGCGCAACTCCAGCAGGTGCGAAATCAGAGTACCTTCGGCGAGGCCGCCCGGATCGCCGGGCTCAGTCATTGCCCGTTTTTGAAGCTGGTGGGCTTGTGTGCCAATCGGCACCGTGCGGAGCTGCCGCGGCCTCGGGCGAGTATTCGGCAGGCGCGCTTAGCGTAGGCGGGGCCGACGCCGCCGCGTCCTTGAGCGGAGTTGCCGGGCTATATGACGTGTCGGCGGGGACGCTTTCCGCGCCCGCATCCTGCGGCGCGGTATTGCCCGGCGGGCTACTCGATGCAGGGTTGTTCGCCGAACTGTTTTTCTCAGATTTGGTCTGCTCTCGCAGCAGCTCTTCGGCGCTGACTTCTCGTTCCAGCTGCTCGCTCAATTGTCGCGCCATCGCGCGTGCGCGTCCCATCCAGTTGCCGACCTGGCGCGCAACTTTCGGAAGCCGCTCCGGGCCCAACACGATGAGTGCTATGGCCGAGGTGAGCAGTATCTCCGAGAACCCGACATCAAGCATGCGGCATCAGGCGTTGGTTTTGGGGGGTACCTTGGCGTCGCTTTCGCGCGCCGCGGCGCTAGGGTCGAAGTCTGCGTCCTT
>DATMKO010000359.1:0-8009 GCA_035571175.1 Steroidobacteraceae bacterium
GCCTCTGCCCCCGCACCGACGATCGCCCAAAGAGAATATGCGGTAGCAAGGATACCGACAATGGCCAGGGGAACGCTGCCCCTGCGTGCGCCTTGCAACTGCCCTTGCCACTGCAGCCGCAGCAGCGCCAGCGAACACAGCGCGTAGAGCACCAGGCAGGCAGTCGTCGAGAGCAGAATCATGAAGGTGAAGACATTCACCATGGATTTCTGATAGTTCGCCACTATCAGCAGCGTGACCAAAGCACTGCCGAAGCACAGCCCAAAGCTTGGACTTCGACGCGATGACTCACGCGCAAAAATACGCGGAAACTCGCCGCGCTTCGCCATGGCACTCGGCAATTCGCCCTGCAGGAGAATCCAGCCATTCAATGCGCCGAATGCACTGATCGAAGCGAACACGGCCAGCAGTTTGCCGGCGCCGCCCCCCCAAAAGTGGCTGGCCAGATCCACGAATGGCGCATTGGATTGCGCCAGAGTCGCCGGCGGCACCAACAGTTGCACGGTCGTGCACGCGAGCGCACAAACAAACGCCGTAACCACCGTGCCCAGCAACGTCGCGAGCGGAATGGTGCGGCTTGGATTCGCGACCTTGTCCGCCGGAATCGTCGCCGATTCCAGGCCCAACATCGCCCATAGAGTCAACGTGGCCGCGGCGGTGACGCCGCTCACCGAAAACGGAACGCTCGCCGCCGCGGAAGAATCAGCGCTGCGCAACAGCCGCATTCCAAGCAGGCCGACTGCCACCAAGGGCAGCACTTTGAGCACGGTGGTGACACTCTGCACCCAGCCAGAGGCACGAATGCCGTACCAGTTGACGAATGTGAGGAGCCATAGAAAAAACAATGTGACGGCGGCGGACGCGCCCGGAACTTTGGCGATCCACGGCAGCAGCGGACTCAAATAGCTCACCCCGCCGGTGGCGATCGCCGCATTTCCCACCCAGATTGAAATCCAATAGCCCCAGGAGACGATGAAAGCGGTGAGGGGGCCGAAGGCCAGGTGCACATAGGCGTAGGGACCGCCTGCGGCAGGGAACGCGCGGCTCAAGCGCGCAAAAACGATGGCCAGCAAGATGGCGCCGCTGGCGGTGAAACCCCACGCCACCACACTGTTGAGGCCATAGGGAGCCAAAGATGCGGGCAGCAAAAACACACCGGAGCCGATCGAATTGCCCACCACCAACGCCACGCACATCCAAAAACCAAGCAGCTGGGAGCGCGGGGCGACGTGCATGAGGGATACTATACGGCAGCCCGCGACATTGATTGGGAGACATGAATGAACGCAATTTCTATCGACACACAGAATTGGCACGCCCGCGCCGCGGGCTTGCGCTATGAAACCCGCCATTTTATCGACGGCCGGTTCGTCGACTCGGTGGCGCGGGACCGGTTCACCGTGATCAATCCCGCCACCGCAGAACCGCTATGCGAAGTCAGTGCCGGCACCGGCGCGGACATCGATCTCGCGGTGACTGCCGCCAAACGCAGCTTCGCCGCGCGTGTCTGGAGCCGTATGGCGCCGCGCGACCGCATGGCCGTAATGGCGGCGTACAGCCGCCTGATCCTCGAGAACGCGGAGAAATTTTCGCTGCTCGACACGCTGTGCATGGGCAAGCCCATCAACGACATGGTGACAATCGACGTGCCGGCGGCGGCAAGGAATTTCGAATACTTCGGCGAATTGATCGACAAGATTGACGGCGCGGTGACCGCCACCGCATTCGATGCATTTCACTATATCCTTCGCGAACCGCTCGGCGTCGTGGGCTGCATCGTGCCGTGGAATTATCCACTGCTCATGGCTGCGTGGAAGGTTGCGCCGGCCCTGGCCGCCGGAAATTCGGTGGTGCTGAAGCCCGCGGAGCAATCGCCGCTGTCGGGATTGCTGATGGCGCAGCTGTTCGTCGAAGCGGGCGGACCGCCGGGAGTATTCAATGTCGTCAACGGCCTTGGTGAGATAGCAGGCGCAGCCTTGGCGCAGCATATGGACGTCGCCAAGATTGCATTTACAGGATCGACCGAAATCGGCAAGCAAATGCTGATCTATGCCGGCCAGTCGAACATGAAACGGGTCAGCCTGGAGTGCGGCGGCAAGACGCCGCAAATATTCCTGGCCGACCTGCCGGATCTCGATAGTGCCGTCACTTACGCCATCAATGGAATCTTCGGCAACATGGGCGAGGTGTGCAATGCCGGATCGCGGCTGTTGCTCGATAAGCCGATTGCGAAGGAATTCCTGGCGCGCTTCATCGAACGCGGCAAGAACGCGTATCGAGCCGGCGACCCGCTCGATCCAAGCACGAACTTGGGTCCCCTGGTCACAGCGCAGCACCGTGCGCGCGTCATGAGCTACATTGCGCGCGGCTTAAAGGAAGGCGCGCGGCTCGAATTCGGCGGCAACGCACCCGATATGCGGGGTGAATTCGTCAATCCCACCTTGTTCTCCGGCGTCGACAATCGCATGAGCATTGCGCAAGAAGAGATCTTCGGTCCCGTTGCTGCCGCCATCGAAGTGGACGGCCTTAAGAATGCGCTCAAGGTGGCAAACGATTCCATCTACGGACTGGCGGCATCCGTTTGGACCCGCGATTTAAATGTTGCTCTGAATACCGCGCGTGATCTCGAGGCGGGCGTCATTTGGGTGAATTGTTTTGACAACGGCGACATGACCCAGCCATTCGGCGGCTATAAGCAATCGGGACAGGGCCGCGATAAATGTTTGGAGAGCCTGCTGTCCTACACGCAAACCAAGTCAGTGTGGGTGAATCTGGCTTAAGCCTGACGTCAATTGACCATAAGGCCGACGGCAATTTAACAGTAATCCCGTGTTGGAACTTTACCGGTAGCGGCATGGCCCAACGTCCTACAGAAATCATCGCTGGATTCGTTGAGAATCATCGCATCGCCCCGAGATAGGGACGGTGAAGCGATCTTTCGGACCATGGCTCCGAGAGCTTTAGGGGTTAGGAAGAAGGGCCAACAATGATTGACACCGAAGTAATGCGACTGCGGAAGTTGCGCAATATGGCTTTGCGGGTGCGCGCCGTCGCCGCGGTTCTGGGCACGGAATGCACCACGCAGCGGCGCACGATTGCCACGAGCGCCTTGCTCTCGTGGCGCGTGGCTCGAGCGGTCACGGGACGTCTTTGGGCGCATCCCAATTTGAGTTATCAAAAAGGGCCGCACCGCATGCGACAGGTGCTCGATCGCGCGGTTGCTTTCGTTATCGGCGCGACGGCGCGGCATCGAGGCCATGCATTGCGCGCGTACGCGGCGCAGCTGCAATATCTTGCGCGAGAATTGGAAGACACGCGTGCGCTCACATGGGATCAAGACTGGAGCGACACGCTGGGCCGCGCACAAAGGCAGCTTCGCGGTCTGATGCAGCAACTCCCCGCTGTGCCCAGGGCCGCTGAGCGGCGAATCGTTGCCAACCCACGGCTGTCCGCCAATGGCCGCCGGCCCGACGATGTGGCGATCTCCAACGATTGGCCGTATCTCGCCTTTTAGAGCGCGGTCCGCCGCGACGCGTGTCTGAAAAGTCCTACAGATAGCGGCGTTCGGCGCCGATCGCATTACGTCCCCGCTCGCGGCATGATTTTGGCCGCAGCAACTGGAGACTGTCAGTAATGCGCAATGAGTTCACTCCGATTGTCGAAATCCCGGAAACGCCGCCCTTGGCTCCGCATGATCCGCCGGATCCAGTGCCGCAAGCGGCGGCATGGCGCAGAGCTCTCGCCGTCGTCGAACGGCTAACCCGCCCCCAATGGTCGCGCCGCATAGGATAGGCGCAGTGGGCAAGAAACAAGCGATCGCAATCGGAATCGCCTTGCAGGCGCAGGTGCTCAAGACCTGCCCGGTCCATCAGCAGCTTTACTTCGACGACGACGTGAATCCCGCCAACGCATTCGGGCTTGCCGTCGAGCTGATTCGTCAGCACACGCCTTATGTCGAGCCATTTGGCAACGACCTGCATGAACTCACCGATTTACTGAGCGACACGCTCGGCACGGCACCTCCATGTTGTCCGGAATGCGAATCGCCGGCAACGCATTGATCTGGACATAATCCGCCTCTAAATCGCCATAATCAGGTGTTTTTGAGACCTGCCGCAATCCTTGCGGAAGCTTCGAAATGTAGAATTTCCGCGCCCTAAAGGCTTACGCGAAATGACTCGCGTTCGGATGTGGAAGTCAATTCAGGAGAAGCATCATGGTCGAAACGGTGTCTCGATGGGGCAACGAAGCCTTGTTGATCTCGTTCGCGCTAATGACGTACGCGGTGGTCATCTCCCTGACGTAATGCAAGCGCGGCAACGCGCTCAAGCGCCGTATCATTCTGCGGTGTTCGAGGCCGCTTCTATCCCCGCCGTGCCGGCATGTTTGGACTTCCACAGCAGCACGCTGTAGTAGCACACGTAGTAGCCCATCAGCACGAAGTACAGTCCAATGGTCAGAGGACTGCGCACCAGCGATGTGGCAGTGAAGGATTGATCCGCGCTGCCGTAGACTTGAACCAGCCGGTACCCCAGTCGTCCGATAAATAACAGCGCGACCACCATTCCCGTGTAGGTGTGCGGCACGTAGTACAGGCGATCGGCATCGCGCACCAAGCGGGTATGCGCAGCACCCCACAGCGCCAGCCCGACCCCAGCCGCCACCCCGGCAAGTATTGCGAACAGGAACGAGGCTGAGCGCATGGCGGACGGCAGCAGCAAGCAGCCGACAATGAGCAGCAGCAAGATCCGCAACTGCATGCGAAGCGGCACCAGCGGTTGCTGGCCGAAACTGCGGCGAAGCCGCC
Organism: Steroidobacteraceae bacterium; assembly: GCA_035571175.1. Lineage (GTDB taxonomy): Bacteria > Pseudomonadota > Gammaproteobacteria > Steroidobacterales > Steroidobacteraceae > Bog-1198. The sequence continues at coordinate 4,808 of DATMKO010000359.1, forward strand.
GGTAGACGACAAAAATCAGCAGTGCCGCCAGCAGAAATGCGCCGATTTGTGAAGTTTCCGCGTTCATTTGTCCGATACTATTATAACGATGAACAGTGCCACCATGGTTACACCTGCCCAAAGCGGTCTGACGCGCGGCGTGGGTGCATGGGGGGCAATCGCGGTCAACGTTGCCAACATGATCGGCACCGGCGTGTTTCTCAAGACGCGCGTCATGACCTGCAATGTCGGCAGCGCCAAGACCGTCCTGCTGGTATGGCTTGCGGCGGGTTTGTTGTCGCTTGCCGGCACCTTCTCGTATTCAGAAATTGCCGCGATGATGCCGGAGGCGGGCGGCGATTACGTTTATCTGCGGCGCGCCTACGGTAGGGTGGTTGGGTTCCTGTATGGCTGGATGACCTTTGCGGTTGCGAAGGCCGGATCACAGGCGGCGCTCGCGGTGGGTCTCGCCATTTTCATGAATGTCGCGGTCGGCGGCGTTTTGGCCCGCTGGCAACTCGCGGCCAGCCCGTTTGGTCTCCACTTGAGCATGAACGGACTGACGGTGGTCGCGCTGGCCACCATTTGGAGCGTCGCACTGATCAACTGTGCCTCAGTGGCAGCCGGCGGCTGGACGGCACTTGCGCTCACGCTGGCGAAGGTGGGGTTGGTTTTGGGCGTGGGAATCAGCGCGCTCGCCTTTGCCCCGGGCGATTGGTCGCACCTCGCGGGATCCGGACTGACGGGCACGTGCGAGGGTGTTGCCGACAGCGCACGCGGAGGGTACGCGGGCTTCGGCGCCGCGATGCTGGGCGCACTTTGGGCCTATGACGGATGGAACAACGTCGCGCCGCTTGCCGGCGAAATCCGCAACCCGCAGCGCAATCTGCCGCGCGCCTTCATCGGCGGCATGCTGGTGGTGGCAGCGCTGTACTTGTTCGTCAATATTGCCTATTACTATGCGCTCACGCCCGTCGAGATCGCGAGCGTCCCGACCAGTTCATCCGTGGCGACCGAAGTGTTGAAGCGCTTCCTGGGACCGGCCGCGGTCTCCATGACCGCCGTGGCGCTGATGATTTCATCATTCGGTTCGCTGCATGCCAGTGCGCTCGCCAATTCGCGGGTCCCGTATGCCATGGCGCGGGACGGCTTGTTTTTTCGCGCATTGGCGCGGCTTTCGCCGCGAAGCAATGTGCCGGCGCGGGCAATTGTTGCGCAAGCTGCATGGGGTAGCGTGCTTGCCCTTTCGGGTTCGTATGACAATCTGACCGACTCGGTAATATTCGCATCCTGGCTTTTCTATGGCCTGAGCACCGCGTCGTTGTTCGTGTTCAGAAAAACCATGCCCGACGCACCGCGGCCCTATCGAGCGCTCGGCTATCCCGTGGTACCGGTGATCTTCGTTCTGGTCACAAGCGCGCTGCTGATCAATACATTCGTTGCCGCGCCCCGCGAGGCGCTACGGGGCGTGGCCATGCTGATCGCCGGCCTGCCCCTGTATTGGTATTGGTCGCGACGCAGCGCCAAGCGGCCGGCTCGCTAGGCCTTAGTTGCTGTCGCCCGGCAGATCGAATACCAGCACTTCAGCGTCGCGGCCGCCATCGACGTGCAGCTGCGTCCCGCCGGTGATCCGCAGTGCATCGCCGGCTTCGAGCGCCACGCCATTGGCAAGCAACGAGCCTCGTGCCACCTGCACATAAATCCGCCGGCCCGGCTGCACCTGAAGGTCGCCAGCCTCGGCGCCATCGAACAATCCCGCATACACCCGCGCGTCTTGATGGATCAGCAAAGATCCTTGTGCGCGGTCGGGCGAGACGATGAGCCGCAGGCGCCCGCGCTTCTCTTCGGCTGCGAAGCGTTTTTCCTCGTAGCTCGGCTCGATGTTGCGCTGGTCCGGCTGAATCCAGATCTGCAGAAAGTGCACGCCTTCGGATTTCGAGGGATTGAACTCGCTATGCCGAACGCCGCTGCCCGCGCTCATGCGCTGTACGTCACCGGGCCTAATGGTCGAGCCATTGCCCATCGAATCCTTGTGCGCCAGCTCGCCGGACAATACATAGCTGATGATCTCCATGTCGCGATGGCCATGCGTGCTAAATCCCGCGCCGGCCTGCACGCGATCCTCATTGATCACCCGCAGCGGCCCAAACTCGACATGATTGGGATCGAAGTAGTCGGCAAACGAAAATGTATGAAAAGACTTGAGCCAGCCGTGATCGGCATAGCCTCGTTCCTGACTTCGTCTGATTTCGTTCATGGGAACCTCCTGGAACACACAATAGCCTCGAATAAGCTCATAAAAAAGCGCAAAATTCAGGGGTCATTGATCGAAAAAACGGATCATTCGTGGCACTGGCGAGAACAACTTTGGAGCAATGGGCGGTGCTGGCGACCGTGGTCGACGAAGGCGGCTTCGCGCCGGCGGCGCTGAAGCTAAATCGAAGTCAGTCCGCCGTCAGCTATGCGGTATCAAGGCTGCAGGAATCTCTGGATTTACCGCTGTTGACGATCGAGGGCCGCAAGTCGGTGCTCACGCCGCACGGGCAGACGCTGCTCCATCGGGCGCGCGCCTTGCTGAAAGAGCTCGACACCCTCGAACTGCTGGCGGGCAGCCTGAAGAGGGGATGGGAAAGCGAGCTGACGTTGGTGGTGGACGGCGCGTATCCCCGCGCCCGGCTACTTGGCATCATTGCCGACCTTCAAACCACCTGCCCGAGCACGCAGATTCAATTGGCCGATGTCGTACTGTCGGGCGCTGAGCAAGCCATCATCGAAGGTCGCGCTGATGTCGTGGTCACCAGCCGCGTGCCGCAAGGATTCTTAGGCGACTGGCTACTGGACGTGACTTTCGTAGCGGTCGCGCGTCCTGACCATGAATTGTTCCGGATGGAGCGGGAATTGACCGCGGATGATTTGGTGCGCCACGTGCAAGCCGTGGTGCGGGATTCGGGCACTCTGCAGCCCCGAGACGAAGGCTGGCTTGGGGCTGAGCGGCGCTTCACGGTAAGCAGCATGGAAGCATCGCTGGCCACGATTCTGGCCGGGCTCGCCTATGCATGGCTGCCCGAACCCATGCTTCAGGATCAATTGCGGAGCGGTGCGCTGCGGCGGCTGCCGTTGATGGTTGGAGGCTCACGCAATGTTGCTTTGTACATCGTGGCAACTCGCCCCGATCTGCTCGGGCCTGCGGCGCGCGTCGCGATCGATGCCTTTCGCGGTAGGA
>DATMKO010000360.1:0-2492 GCA_035571175.1 Steroidobacteraceae bacterium
ATGGTGAATTTACCCACCGCCGGCGTGGACTATCACGTGCCATTCGGTGGATCGCGCAAGTCGAGCTACGGCCCGCGCGAACAGGGATTTGCCGCAATCGATTTTTATACTCAAACCAAAACCGCGTACGTCTCATCCTGACATGACGCAGCCCCAGCAAGTCATCGCCCTCGGAGCGCAGCTCGGAGAAGGACCGGTGTGGGTTGCGAACGATAAGGCGCTGTGGTTTGTGGATGTCGCAGGCTGTCGGCTGCACCGCTATCAGCCGGATGGCGCCGCCCACCGCGTATGGGCGGCGCCCGAGAAGATCTCATTCATTCTTCCGATGCGAGACGGCTACATGGCTGGACTGAAGAGCGGGCTGCACCGATTCGATCCGGGCTGCGGCAGCTTCACGCAGGTTGCCGCTCCGGAGGCGCACCTCTGGGAGAACCGCTTGAACGATGCCTGCGTGGGTCCACGGGGCGATTTGTGGTTCGGATCGATGCACGACGCCATGACAAAATCATCCGGCGCTTTGTATCGTCTGGATCGCGATGGCAGCATCACGCAGCTCGACACTGGTTATGTCGTGACCAACGGGCCTGCGTTCAGCCCCGACGGCGGCACGTTCTATCACACGGACTCGTGGCGTCGTCTGGTCCATGCCTTCGATTGCGGGCCGAGCGGCTCGCTGTCGAACAAGCGGGTGTTCGTTGAGATCGAGAAAGGCGCGGGTTTCCCCGACGGCACCACGGTCGATGCGGAAGGTTGCTTGTGGGTGGCGCTGTGGGACGGCTGGGCGGTGCGTCGCTACTCGCCGCGCGGCGAGCTGCTTGCCACCGTGCGTTTTCCTTGCGCGAAGGTGACGAAAGTTGCATTTGGCGGCCAGGACAATTGCATGGTGTACGTCACCACCGCATGGGAGGGTCTTTCGGCTGCAGAGCGCGCGGCGCAGCCCCTGGCAGGGGATTTATTCGGCTTTCGCGCCGCGGTTCCGGGACTGCCGCCGGCGATACTGGACGTACCGGCCGGCTTGAATGTGGGCCAACCGGCAGGTGCGTCATGAGCGCAATTTATTCGGATCTTAAGGACAAGGTGGTACTGGTAACCGGCGGCGGCTCGGGGATAGGCGAGGCCATCGTCCGCCAGTTCGCGCTCCAGCAGGCGCGGGTCGCTTTCATCGACACGGCGGTCGAACCCTCGCGCACATTGCTCAAGGAATTGACGGCAAGCGGCGCGCGCCTGCTGTTTGAAAATCTTGATCTCACCGATGTCGCCGCACTTAAGAAGGGTATTGCGCGCATCAAGCAGCATTTCGGGCAAATTGAAATACTCATCAACAATGCGGCCAATGATGAGCGGCACGCAACCGAAACGGTCACGGAACAGCTGTGGGACAACCGGATGGCGGTCAACCTCAAACATCAATTTTTTTGCGCGCAAGCGGTGCTGCCCGACATGAAAACCGCGGGCAAGGGCGTCATCGTCAATCTCGGCTCGATAACCTGGATGGCCGGGCAGGGCGGCATGGCCGCCTATTCGGCCGCGAAATCCGCCGTGCTGGGCCTGACGCGCTCACTGGCACGCGACTACGGCCCGTTCGGCATCCGCGTCAACGCGGTGGCGCCAGGGTGGATCATGACGCGGCGGCAGCTCGAGAGGTGGGTGACGCCGCAAGCCGAGGCGGAAATCATGGCGCGCCAATGTCTGAAGCGGAAGTTGGAGCCCGCGGAAGTTGCCAAATTCATCGTGTTCCTGAGTTCCGATGAGGCAAGCGCCTGCACCAGCCAGCACTACGTCGTGGACGGCGGCTGGGTTTAGTGATTGTCGCGCGGCACGCCGAACCGGTCGGCGATTTGTCGATACTTCACGGCGGGCTTCAGCACCATGCCGTCACCGAGTTGGTCGACCATGCCGCGTTGGATCTCCTGCCACGGCGTTTGCGACTCCGGGTAGCGATACCCGCCTTGGCATTCGAGCGCGCGCCGCCGCTCGGCCAAGTCGGCATCTGAGAGCAGCACATTCGCGGTTCCCTGGCGCAGATCGATGCGTATCCGGTCGCCGGTCTTGAGCAGAGCCAGACCGCCGCCAACGGCCGCTTCCGGCGAAGCGTTGAGTATCGAGGGTGATGCAGAGGTCCCGGATTGGCGGCCGTCGCCGATACAGGGCAGTACCGTGATGCCGCGCTTTATCAGATAGTCGGGAGGCCGCATGTTCACCACTTCCGCGGATCCCGGATAGCCAACCACGCCCACACCGCGCATCACCAGCAAACTGTACTCGCCTATGTTCAATGCCGGATCGTCGATCCGTGCGTGATAGTCCTCGTGGCCGTCGAACACCACGGCGCTGCCCTCGAAGATATCGGGCTGTTCCGGATGGCAAAGGTATCGCAACCGGAATTCCTCTGAAATCACGCTGGTCTTCATGATTGCGGATTCGAACAGATTTCCGCGCATGACGATAAAGCCCGCATCGGTCTTAAGCGGCTGCTCGATGGGACGAATCAC
>DATMKO010000361.1:0-4943 GCA_035571175.1 Steroidobacteraceae bacterium
ATTAAACACAACGAAAGTATTTAATCGTTGACGCCGAGCGCCGGCGGAGTTAGCCTCCCGCCTGCATCGACCTTGGCATGAATATCGGTCGATGGGGGATAGAGAGCGCAAAATAGTGCTCGGCAGCGGGAAAATAGAGGCTCCCGCCGGTCACCGGATTCGATGCGCCAGTAAAACAACGTCACATCTGGGAGTCCCATTACCATGTCGCATCGAAGGGAAAAGCGAGCACGCCAGGCTGCTCGTTTAGCAATAATGACAGCGGTGTCAATTCCAACATCCCTGATCGGTCACTTCGCCTTTGCCGACGACCAATCGCAATCGACAACCCAGCCCGTGATCAAGGACAGCAATAGCGAGCTGGCAGAAATTGTCGTCACCGGCTATCGCGCATCGCTGCAAACCGCTTTAGACACCAAGCGCACCTCCATTCTACCGATCGAATCGATAGCGCCGGAAGACATCGGCAAAATGCCGGATAAGAATGTTCCCGAGGCACTGCAGCGATTGCCTGGCATTCAGATGGATCGCTCGGGCGCGAACGGCCAGGGCAACACGGTGCTGATTGACGGTCTGCGGCAAAACCTCACGACGTTGAACGGCGATGTGTTCCTCACCGGCAAGGAATTCTACGTTTCCGGTGAAGCCTCCGGCGGCGGCGCCGGCGGCAACCGGCAATACAGTTCGCTGGAAAGCATCCCGATCGAACTGATGAGCGGCATCGACGTCATCAAGAATCCGGATGCGACCATCACCGAGGGCGGCCTCGGTGGCACGATCAACCTGAAGACCGCTAATCCGCTGCTCTCCGCCGACGGCCTGACCTTGGGCGGTGTGTTCCGCGAATCGTGGGCCGAGAACCAGAATACCAAGACACCCGACGGCACCCTGGTCGCGAGCTACAAACTGAATGATCGCATCGCCGTCAGCGCCAGCCTCACGGTCGACAATGAGCAGACGCACACCAAGGAATACCAGGCTGCGAATCGCAACCAGTGGCTGATCAACAACGCGGCGACCGGGCCCTACGTGGGAGCACTCACACCGGCCGGTATCACCACACTGCCGCAGTATTACATCGAGCCGCAACTCGGGTACTTCACGGATATTTACGATGAAACCAAGGATCAGGGCGCCTCGTTCGACATCGCCGTCAAAATAACGGATTCGATCACCAGCAATTTCCTGTATTTCTACGATCGGCAAAACGAAACCGATTACAACTACTCCGACAAGGTGTGGTTCAACGGCCAAGGCGCCGCGCCGGGAACGGCGACGGCGCCCGGAACCGTGATGCCGGGTATCGACCCGACGATGCCCTACTCCATCGACGGCAACGGTGTCGTGGGTTTGGGCACCTTCAATGCCAACGGCGCCGAAACCGCGACCTTGTTCCAGCAGAACATTTCGGAAGCCAACAACTTTCAATGGAACACCAAATTCGATAACGGCGGCCCGCTGCGCGGCATTTTCGATGCATCCTTCGCGCACGCCTTCTCGAATTTGCAGGCCGCTCAAGCCGACGTAGAACACGGCTTGTATACCGCGAGCACCGGCGTCCCCACTTCACCCGGGGCTCCCGGCTGCAACAACGGTTCATCGACCTGCACCAATGCGACCGGTAGCCATGGCTATGAATTCACTTATGCCAACGGCGGTACTTCCGGCCTGCCGTCGGTCAGCTATCTATCTCCATATGCCAACATCCTGACCAATCCGGCTTGGACCACGTTCAAGTCCAATTGGGCGTGGGCCAACCTCACTGATGAACGCGAGTTTGCGGTCAAGGCCGAGTTGCAGTGGGACCCCGCCTTCATCCAGGACGTGCAAGCGCATGTGACCGCCGGCATCCGCTACGCGGGACGCGATCTTGACCAGACATTCGGCCGATACCTTATCAACGGCACACTCGCCAATGGCGATATCGCCGGCAACGCGAACGGCCCCCCCGGCCAGCCCTCTAACCCCGGTGCCGGCTTCGGTCCCTGGCTGTACTACCAGGATCCCGGCTACGGCACGCCGAATATTCCCTACTCGACGGCCGTTTCCAATCCCGGCTTGGTCTCGACGGTCCCCAATTTCGCGGTGGGCAATATCATTGTCAAAAATCCCATCACGGGCGGGCTCAATCATCCCTCGACGTATCTCAATCAGGTATGGGCGGGCGCCGGAGTACCGAATAACACCGAGCAGTTCTTCGTCGACGGTTTGAGCTCATTCGAAGTGACGGAACGCACCACCGCGCCTTACTTGATGGTTGACTTGGGCAGTCCCAGCAGCCGCTTTCACGTCAATTTCGGCGTGCGCCTCGTCGACACCGACTTGACGATCAATGGCGGCGAGACCAACCCGCACGGCTCGACCTACTACGGCACCGCCTCCTGGAACGGCGTGGATTCCAACGTGGTGCCGGTCACGACCAAGCGCAGCTACACGGATGTCTTGCCCTCGTTCAACTTCATACTCGATGTCACCGACGCGCAGAAGGTGCGCTTCAGCGCCGCCCGGGTGGTGGCGCCGCAGGATCTGTATTCGCTGGGGTTGGGTGATTCGTACAACTTTACGCGCGGCGCGAATGTGCCGGGTACGCAGATCGCTCGCTTCCAGTTCGCCGGCGGCGCTTCGGGCAATCCCAATCTCGATCCGTATCGCGCCTCGCAGTTCTTGCTGGGATATGAAAACTACTTCGCGCCGGGCGCCCTGGCGAGCATTGCCGGGTTCTACAAGCAGGTTGACAACTTTGTCGAGACCGAAAACATTCCGACCTTCGTGAAGGACGACTTTGGCGGTACCACGTCCAATGTGTCGCAACCCGTTAACGCCGGCAATGGCCGAATCTACGGGCTCGAGTTCGCGGGTCAATACAACTTCGGCGAATGGGTGGCGTGGTTGAGGGGTTTCGGATTCGCCGCAAATTACACCTACTCGCAATCGCAGTCGGCGCAGCCAACCAGTTTCTCGAGCAGGGGACCCATCCCGGGAGTGTCTTTGAACGCGGCAACGGGAACTCTGTTCTACGAGAACCATGGTTTCTCGATACGCACTTCCTACTCCTGGCGCAGCAAGTCCATCAACGACTCGGCGGTCGGCTCAACCTTCGCGTTTCCGAACCAGTACGGCGTCTCGCAGGTGTACCAAGTGTATGCAGCGCCGTATGGGGCGCTCGACGCGCAGGCAAGCTACGACTTCAACAAGCACGTCGGTATCCTCTTCTCCGTGCAAAACCTTACCGACGAAGCGCAGCATACGTACCTGCAATGGTCGAATCAGCCGTTCACGTATGATGACTGGGGTCGCCGCTTCTACCTCGGCGTAAAGGGCAAACTCTAAGCCTGTACCGCCGCATCCCAGGCAGGTGCGGTGGTGGCCAGCGGCTGTTCGCGCGGCCGCCGACCTCTCCTCGTTGTGGAGAAGTTTGATCATGTCGAGGTTCGGGGGCAATGGCGGATAACTTGCAGATCAAACGTATCGCAATCGTCGGCGGCGGCACGGCCGGCTGGATGGCGGCGAGCATTTTGGCGCGGGCCCTGCCGGGCACCGGTACCGTCATCACTGTGATCGAGTCGCCGGACATCGGCACCGTGGGTGTCGGCGAGGCGACCATTCCTCCCATCATGGACTTGCTGCGCTTTCTCAATATCAATGAAGGCGATTTCGTCCGCCATACTAAATCGACCTACAAACTAGGGATTAAATTTACCGATTGGTCGCGCATCGGCCAGACCTATTGGCATCCCTTCGGCACTTTCGGCGGCATGATCAATTTGCGGCCGTTTTTTCATGCCTGGCACAAGGCCCGGGCCGAGGGCCTCGCACCCCGTTTCAATGATTTCAGTTTGTGCGCCGCATTGGGCGACGCGCGCAAGTTCCGGTTTCCAGACCCTGCGGCTCAGGGACCCGTCTCGGGCCTGCGCTACGCACTGCACTTCGATGCCGGGTTGGTTGCGAAATACTTGCGCGCCTATTCCGAACGCCTGGGCGTCGCGCGCCTGGAGCAAACGGTCGCGGACGCCACCCTGCGAACAGATGGGTTCCTGGATGAACTGGTTTTTAAGGATGGATCACGCCTGCAGGCGGATTTATTCATCGATTGCAGCGGCTTTCGCGGCGTGCTGATCGAGCAAATTCTCAAAACCGGCTACTTGGACTGGAGCGATGTGTTGCCCTGCGACCGGGCGGTGGCGATGCCGACCGAATCGACCATGGCCCGGCCGCCCTATACCGAGGCCAGTGCGCGCGACGCCGGCTGGCGCTGGCGCATCCCATTACAGCACCGTGTCGGCAACGGATATGTCTATTGCAGCAGGTATATCGAGGACAGTGCCGCGCTCGATGATCTTACGCGCGCGGTTGGCGAGAAGCCCCTGGCCGAACCGCGCTTTCTGCGCTTCGTAACCGGTCGGCGCAAGCTGTTTTGGAATCGCAACTGCGTTGCGTTGGGGTTGGCCTCGGGGTTCTTGGAGCCGCTCGAATCCACGAGTATTCACCTGGTGATGAGCGGTGTGTACAAACTGCTCGAGCATTTCCCCAATCGTGGATTCGCGCAATCCAACATCGATTCATATAACGCCGAGACCATTCAAGAGATGGAACGGATCCGGGATTTCATCGTGCTGCATTACTGCTTGACCGAGCGCACCGACACCCCGCTGTGGGCGTACTGCCGATCGATGAAACTGCCGGAGAGCCTGGTGCAGCGGATCGAATTGTACCGGCGCAGCGGCCGAGTACGCGTCAAGGCCGGCGAGTTGTTCAGCGATCTTAGCTGGTTTTACATCTTCGATGGGCTGGGAGTCCGGCCAGATTCCTACGACCCGTTGATGGACGTGGTCACGCTAGCGCAACTGCGCGACCTTCTCTCCAGCTACGCGCAAGCGACTGACGTGGCGGCGCGCGCCGCGCCCTCGCACGATAGTTATTTTGCCGATGGGCTTGCATGAAAA
>DATMKO010000362.1:0-3647 GCA_035571175.1 Steroidobacteraceae bacterium
TCTGGCCGAGGCGCTCGCGCGTGTGCTGGGATCCGCTCACTGAAGCCTGGGAGATTGCCGTCATGCCGGAGAGCATTGCACCGCACATTCTGGTGGTCGACGATGACCCGCAGATTCGCGCCTTATTGGAAGAGTACCTCGCCGCGAGCGGGCTGCGTGTCAGCACCGCGGCGACCGGCAAACACATGTCGCAGATTCTCACCGACGAGGCCATTGATCTTGTCGTCCTTGATTTGCGCCTTGCCGGCGAGGACGGAATGGCGATCGCGCGGTCGCTACGCGAGCAATCGGCGATACCCATCGTCATGCTCACGGGCGTGCGGGATGAAGCGGATCGGGTCATGGGGCTGGAACTCGGCGCCGACGACTATCTGACCAAACCATTCAGTCCGCGGGAGCTGCTGGCGCGTATACGAACCGTGCTGCGGCGTGCCAAGAGCGCTGCTCCAAGCCTGGCGCGGAAAGAGATACGGGCGTACCGGTTCGGCGAGTTCGAACTCAACCTGCGCACGCGGCGCCTCAAACCGCGCGACGGCCGGCACATTGCATTGACCAACGGTGAGTTCAACTTGCTCGCGGCGTTGCTCGCCGCTCCGCAGCGAATTCTTACACGGGATCAACTCTTGGAGGCGAGCCGCGTGTACGACAACGAGGTCTATGATCGGGCGATCGACATTCAGGTATTGCGGCTGCGCCGGAAAATAGAACAGGATCCCTCGCAGCCAAAGTTCATCGTCACGGAACGCGGCGTCGGCTATATCTTCAGTTCCCCCGTCGAAGTCGTGTATTGAAGAGTCCGCAGGGTCGTCAGTCGCGTTTCGATTGAAACACGCCTCAAGCGCTGCGAAATCGTAGCGCAACGTTTTCTCACCAAGCTTGCTCTCAAGACGGCGGCAAATGGGCCTGCCGACACGCAAAGGTGAGAATGCCATGATCAATCCACGATCTACCGCCGGTGCAATGACGCCGGCAAAAACCGCAGATTTCATTTCCCTGCCGACCCTGATCGCGATCCTCGCATTGGCGCTTGCCGGTGCACGCACCAGCGCGTTCGGCGCGAGTGGCGGCACTCCGAGCGTTCAAACTCTGCTCAATGCCGCGCACGATCAAGCCGACTGGATCCTGCCGGCAAAAACTTATGCGGGAAATCGCTTTACGGCGCTGACGCAGATTGACAAGAGCAATGTCGCCACCCTGCAAATGGCTTGGAAAACCGCGATCGCCGACGACGGGCAACAGGAGGCGTCACCGCTTATCTGGAACGGTACGATGTATGTCTCAACGCCGCACGAGGGTGTCCTCGCCTTGAATGCGAGCGACGGCAAGTTGCTCTGGCAAACCCCCTATAACCCGCAGTACGTAATGCTGTATGCGGTGAACCGCGGCGTGGGCTTAAGCAACGGCAAGGTATTTATCGCGACACAGGATTGTCGCGTGATCGCGCTCGATGCGATGACCGGCAAGCAGCTCTGGAACGTGCAAGGGTGCCGAGATACGAGTAACAGCTTTTATTCCATGGCTGCCTATGTCTACAAGAACGCCATCATTCTCGGAACGGGCGGCGGAGACAACGGCACCCTGGGTCTCGTCAGCGCATTCAGCATCAAAGATGGCAAACGCCTGTGGGATTGGCAGACCATTCCCGGTCCGGGGCAGCCCGGCCACGACACCTGGCCGGGAGATTCCTGGAAGCACGGCGGCGGCGCCGTGTGGAGCGGATTGGCGGTTGATCAAAGCTCCGACACCTTGTTTGTGGCACCGGGCAATCCCGGACCCGACATGATCGTGAAGGGCAGAAAGGGCGAGAATCTTTATACCGACTCGCTCGTGGCCTTGGACATCTCGGGCACCGCGCCCAGGATCAAGTGGTACTACAAGATCCTGGAGAACGACTCTCATGACGACGACCCTGCCATGATCCCGGTGTTGTTCGAGGGCAAAGTCGCGGGACAGCAACGCCCGCTGGTGGCGATCGGCGATAAGGCAGGAAATTTCGTGCTGTTGGATCGCAAGACCGGCAAGGTCGTGCATCGTCTGGCGCTCAGCGATCAGACCGGGATTGATACCCAGCCGAGTTTTGCTGGCACGAAGGCATGTCCGAATCATGGCGGCGGCATCGAATGGAATGGCGGCGCGTACGACCCCAACAGCAATTCATTCCTGGTGCCGAGCACAGAGGAGTGTGCAATCTGGAAAATTGCTACGGAAGACCCACCGTACATCCCGGGGCAAACCTATACCGGTGGGCCGCTGCCAAAACGTCAAAATGGCACCGGCGTACTCACCTCGATAGACGTCAGTACGGGAAACATTCGGTGGCGCAAGCCGCTGCCGTTCCCCGCGGAAGGTGGCGTCTTGATTACTGCTACCGGTCTTGCCTTCACCAGCGATGTGGGCGGCAATGTCTATGCCTTTGACGCCGCAACAGGACATCAATATTGGAAGGAATTCACCGGCTCATCGGTGGTTGCGCCCCTATCCGCCTACAGCGTGGGAGGTAGTGAATATCTGACGGTGGTGGTCGGTGAGGCGGGAAATCAACAAACTCCCAATCTACCCCCAACGCAGGGCAGCCATGTCATTGCATACCGATTGGCTGCCGGCGCGGCGATTGTGAATGATGCGACCGGACAGGTCGCGCTCGCCAACGCTACCAACGGTATAGGTGAATCCGCGGCGCCAATTGCGCGATCCACGGGATCTGCGCCTTATACCCAGCAGCAGGTGGCGCAAGGCGGTGCGATCTATGCCAAGTCATGCGCTGTTTGCCACGGTGACAAACTGCAAGGGCTTTCGGCGCCCGCACTCACGGGCGCCGGTTTCAGCCATTCGCACCTCAATGCTGCGCAACTGCGCAACGTGGTGACGCAGACGATGCCGCTCACAGCTCCGGGTTCGCTCGCACCCAACGACTACGCAGCCGTCATGGCTTTTCTGTTGAGCTACGACTGCGTGAAAGCCGCGGGGGATGGACGCCAGCCATTTCCGGCGACGCCGTTGCCCGATTTACAGCAAGTCACGTTGGGCGCAACCACGTGCGCGCCCGCAGGAGCGTCGATCGCATCCGCAGGCGCATTGCCAGCCGCACATTGAGAGAGGTATTGGACGCCTCCCTCAGCATTGGGAGGCGTCCAAGTGAACCGCACAACCCATCGGAAGCACCTTTCCGTGTTTCATACGTAACGGAGCCGGCGGAATCTGCAATGCGCCGAACACCGACGGATCTTAGGCTGTAACCATTCACCCAAACACTGCCAATCAGGAGCGCAGACAACATGTCACAGTCAACACAGATCCAGGTCCCGGCCGTCGAAACTGAATTCGTTGCCATTCCCAACACTCAGCTCAAAGTCTCGCGGGTCGCGCTCGGAACGTGGGCCATCGGCGGATGGATGTGGGGCGGAACTGACCAAAGGGAGTCGATTGCGACCATCCACGCTGCCCTTCATCAAGGCATCAATCTTATCGATACAGCGCCGGCTTACGGCTTTGGCGTATCTGAGCAAATTGTCGGTGCAGCTCTTGTAGGCGTGCGCGCCGAAGCCGTGATCGCCACCAAAACAGGATTGGAATGGCGCGACGGCAAGATATATCGCAACGCGAGTCGTGCTCGAATCATGCAGGAGGTTGATGACTCGCTGCGCCGG
>DATMKO010000363.1:0-2790 GCA_035571175.1 Steroidobacteraceae bacterium
GAGCCATTTGCAGGGGGGCAGTCAGCCCATCCCTGAGGACTTGAGCAAACTCGAGTACGGGCTGTCGATTACCGATCCGTGCATCGACTGGTCGACCACCGAGAACCTGCTGCTGAAGCTGCACAACTCGCTGCAGAATGCGCTGCGTCCCGGCGCTTAGGCCCAGTTCGAAACCGCGATTCCCCATTTGGCAGCCAGGCGGCGTGCGGCGTTGTTGCCGTTGACGAGCAGCGCGCGATCGGCATGGCGCATGTGATCCAAATCGGACGCTGAGTTGCCATAGGCAATGATGGGCAGGTCGCGATACTGCTCGCGCAGCCACGCCAGACAGCGCAATTTCTCCTCGCCGCGCCGATTTTGAGTTTTCAAATGGCCGTCGAGCCGATCGCCGGACCAGACGAGTTCGGTGCACAGAGTCCGTTCGAAGCCGAGCATGCGGCCAATGTGATCGACATAAAGATCCGGGCTCGCCGAGAGCAGCACCGGATGATCGCCCGCCGCGCGGTGAGTCTCCAGAATCGCAAGCGCGAGCGGCCGGAATTTGTGTCGGGGTTGGAGAGCGCTGACAAAGGATTCGGCCCACGCCTCGAGCACTTGACGGCGGGCGCCGCCCATGACCATGCGTATGACGCTTGATTTGAGCGCGCCGCGGTCGCGGTCCCTCCAGTAGCAGTACAGGGCGAACGGCAGTGGCCACAGGCGCAGCAGCCTCTGCGGATGGCGCTGCAGGAAGCCCAGGAGGAACGGCAGCAGCGTATCGCGCCAGGTCAGGGTTCCATCCAAATCGAAGAGCGCCACCCAAGGCTGAGTCGCGGTGCTCTCGGCGTTCGCCATCAAATATTCCTCATATACAATAGGTTATATATTGTATCTAGATTTAGTATCACCGCTCGCGCGCGCTTGTAAGATGCCGCCAATAGTCCTATACAGTGCCCGCCCTTGGCTAGAGCGCTGGTATTGTCCCAAGCTATGAGCTCCACCGTGGCCATTGTCGGCGCCGGCGCCATTGGCGTCTGGCTCGCCGACGCATTCGATCGCGCCGGCTGGCCAGTAGCGATGCTGGCGCGCGGCGCGACGTTGGATGCTTTGCGCAACCAGGGCTTGACGGTGTCACGTGCAGGCAACACGCGCCACTCTCGTCCACGCGCGGGGACAGCGCTGGAGCTGGGTGCGCATGACTTTGTATTTCTCACCGTCAAGGCGCAGATCCTGCCGCAACTGGCGCCTACTTTAGTGCCATTGATCGGACCCTCGACCGTGGTCGTCAGCGGCACCAACGGCATTCCCTGGTGGTTCTTCCAGGACTTCGGCGGTGAGCTCAACAACCGAAGGCTCGAGTCGGTGGATCCCGGCGGTTTTCAGCAGCAAACGTTTCCGCGGCAGCGCACGTTGGGCTCGGTGGTGCACGCCGCGGCACGCGTGCTCGCCCCCGCACGGGTGGAAGTCATCGCCGTCGATCGGTTGCTGCTCGGCGAGCCGGGCGGTGAAATCACGGCGCGGCTTGAATCCCTGGTGGGTGCACTGCGCGACGGCGGCATCAACGCGCAGGCGTCGAAGCAAATTCGCCGCGAGGTATGGACGAAACTCTGGGGCAACATGAACATGAACCCGTTGAGCGCTCTGACGCGCAGTGCAACCGCCACGATGCTCGGCAGCGCGGAAGTACGCGAGCTGTGCGCGCATATGATGCGGGAAATGCAGCAGTGCGCCGCGCGTCTCGATTTGCGCATCGATATGAGTCCGGAAGAGCGCATCGGCATCACGCAGCGGCTCGGCAACTTCGCTACCTCGATGCTTGCCGACCTCGAGGCCGGCCGGCCGCTGGAGCTTGCTCCGCAGCTCGGCGCAGTGGTTGAGATCGCCGGCCTGCTGGGTGTTCCTGCGCCTTTTTCGCGCTCGATTCTGGGCTTGGCCAGGCTGATCTCGCCGTAGGACGCCGACTACGAGGGGGTGATCGCGATGTTGATACGAATCGGCTATGAATTGAGGTACGAGTTCGCCCAGGCCACGCCGATGATTTTGAATCTGAATGTGCATTATAGCCGCGCGTCGGACCTGGTTCGGACTGACACCCTCGTCACCGAACCCGCCGTGCCGATGTTCATGTACCGCGATGGCTTTGGCAATTGGTGCACTCGCGTGGTCGCCCCGCCCGGCAGCTTCAAGCTCACGGCCGACGCGTTGATTCGCGACAGCGGCATCGCCGAACCTTCATTTCCCTTCGCCTGCGAGCACAGCGTGGAGTCATTGCCGGAGGAGGCGCTGGTGTATCTCCTGCCCAGCCGCTACTGCGAGACCGAGCATTTGTCCGCCGCCGCCTGGAAGCTGTTTGGCGGCATGATGCCCGGTTGGTCGCGGGTGCAGGCCATTTGCGACTACGTACATCGGCACGTTGTTTTCGACTATCTGTGCGCGCGTCCCACCAAAACGGCATGGGAAACATTCAACGAGCGGACCGGCGTGTGCCGCGACTACGCACATCTTGCGATCACCCTGTGCCGATGTCTCAACATTCCGGCGCGATACTGTACCGGCTATTTGGGCGACATCGGCGTTGCCGCTGCGGACGCGCCGATGGATTTTGCCGGATGGCTGGAAGCCTACATTGGCGGCGGATGGCATGTCTTCGACCCGCGCAATAACCAACGCCGCATCGGACGAGTGCTGATCGCGCGCGGCCGAGATGCCGCGGACGTGGCCATCAGTATGACCTTCGGACCCAACACCTTGGCTAGCTTCAAAGTCTGGACAGATGAAGTTCAGACGCTCGCCGCTTGAACTTAGCAGCGA
>DATMKO010000364.1:0-8881 GCA_035571175.1 Steroidobacteraceae bacterium
GTCTTGAGCACGTAGGTGGTCTGCCAGTTGAACTCATATCGCGGCACATTGAGCAGCACCTGTTCGTGCCCGTCAGGATACAGCGCTACGAATTCGGCGGCGGATCCGCGGAAATGCGCATGCGGGTGCAGGCTGTACACCAGCACTTCTCGGTCAAACGTGTGCTTCGAGTCGTTCGTGTACAGCTTGGTGTTGGCGGGTATGCTGATGCGTGGGTTTGCCATGATCGCAGCGCGGTAACGATACTGCGGCGGTTTGTCCATGAAGTACAAACCCATCTGGGTTACATCCGTCGCTTCCTTGCCGTTGACCGTGTAGTGGGCTTGGAAGCCGAATTTGGCGCCTTTTTTCAACAGGATTCCGCTCTCGGGCGGAATCACCAGAGGCTCGGAACCGGGTACGTAGTCGGCAAGGCTGTCGGTATCCCGCTTGTCCCCGGGGGCCATTTCCCCGCCGATCGTGGCGATGATGTGATGCAGGTTGGAGCGCACTCCGGGCAGAAAATCCACCGCGCGCACCCACACGTCATGGTCCAAGGGATTGTCGACCGTCCACATTTGATACGGAATCACGCCGGTCGCCGGAACATTGAATTTCGGCAGATTGACAATGAGATCCGGCTTGCCGAGCGCCCAGACCGGCCAATCCTTTTTCACTGCCAGCAAAGGATCGCTGCCGCCGCCGCGCGGCGAACCGGCTTCGATCCAGTGAACCAGCGTCTTGGTCTCCTCCGTGGTGAGCGAGCGATCGTTGCTGAAGACGCCATAGTGCGGATCGGCATGCCACGGCGGCATGCGCTTGGTTCTAACGACTTCACGGATCATCGGCGAGAAGCCGAGCACCATGTCGTAGCTCGACATCTGCCAGGGCGCGATGCCGCCCTCGCGGTGGCAGGCGACGCAGTGCGCACTCAGCATGGGCGCGATGGTCTTTTCGTATGAGATCTGCGCGTGCGCTTGGCGGCGATCGCGCTCCGGCATGAGAATGGCGCAGCCGTGTACCTCGCTCTGCGCGACCGAAACCTGCTTACCGCCCAAAGCGGCATCGAGCGCATCGGCAACATAAGTGTTCGCGGCCGCGGCAACCGCGCCGCGATAGATCACTTGCCAATTCTGCGGATTCAGGATCAGCACTTCACCATTGCGTGTCAGCCCCAAGGATTCGCCGATAAGCTGCAAACCATCGATCAAAACCGGAATATCACTGTGATTGAGCGCTGCTTCCGCGGCAATGGTCTCGGGTGTGTCTTTCAAATTGGAATCGATCGCCAGGAATTCCACGCCTTGCGCCCGATACTTTTGCCGCAGCGCACCGAGTGATTTAACCGTGGAGCGCGCGGCTTCGCAGCCGTTGCCCTGCGCCATGAGCACCACCGCTTTCATGTCGGACAGATAGTACAGTTCGTGCGACACCCCCTTGTCATCGGTCAGCCGAAAGTTGTCGACCGAATCGCCGGGGTTTAGGGCAAGAGCAGGTCCCGAAACGCAGCAAAGCGCCGCCAGACTCAAGCCGAACTTCCGAACCTCACTCATATTTAGAACTCCGCCGATTTTGAGAAACACGCTTGGCTCAATTCATCAATCGCGCATCTTAACAAATCCACTCCTTATTGACTTCAACCCCATTAAGCAACCCTGGTTTTGTCGGGCGGCATCACAGTCGCGTTCCGCTAGATGGAATCAGTCCCTACGCAGTTCATTGAGCACCGCCTCCGTATCCGCTCCCAGCAGTGGCGCGGCACTGCCAATGCGGCCGGGGGTTTCAGACAATTGCACCGGAACGCCCAACACTCGTATCGGACCCGCCTCGGCGTGCTGCACGACCGGCGTCATGTTGCGCGCGCTGGTCTGTTCGTCCTCGACAACCTCTTTGAGATTTCGCACCACAGTGGCGGGAATCCCGTGCCTTGCGAACAGCTCGCCCCAGTGCGCCGCGGTGCGCGAGCGGAACATCGCTTCGAGCATTGGCTCGAGCACGTCGCGATTCTTCACTCGCAGTTGATTGGAGTTGTAGTCCGGGTGATCGCTCAAGTCGGTCCGACCGATCGCCTCGCAGAAGCTTTTCCAAAGCTTGTCGCTGGCCACGGCAATGGTGATTTCGCGGTCGGCGCACATGTAGTTGCGGTAAGGGACGATGCCATCGAACAAAGTACCCATCGGCCGCGGAATTTTCCCGGATGCTAGATATCGGGCGAAGTTGGATATCATCGTCGACATCACTGTATCCATCATCGATACATCCACGAATTGACCCCGTCCCGTACGATGCCGGGCCTCCAGCGCCAGCAGCGCGCCAATCAGGGAAAATAGACCGGCCGTGATATCGGCAATCGAGTGCCCCGTCTTGACCGTTTCCCCCTCTTCGGTGCCGGTGATGCTCATCAATCCGGAAGCCGACTGGATGATCAAATCCATCGCGGGCTCCAAACGTCGGGGACCGGTCTGGCCGTAACCTGAAATCGAGACATAGATCAGCCGCGGATTGGCGGCGGACAAGGAGGCGTAGTCGAGGCCCAAGCGATTCATGGTACCGGGCCTGAAATTCTCCACCACGATATCGGCCCGCTGGCTGAGTTCGCGGCAGGCTTCCAGGCCCTCCGGCGTCTTCAAGTCGATCGCAAGGCTTTGCTTGCCGCTATTCAGGCCGACGAAGTACGCGGCATCGGAGCCTACGAACGGAGGTCCCCAGGTGCGGCCGATATCCCCCTCCGGACCCTCGACCTTGATGACTTTGGCACCATAGGCCGCCATTAGCATGGTGCAATAAGGACCCGCCAGTGCGTGTGAGAAGTCGAGGACGGTGATGCCAGTTAATGGCGCGTCTGAATTCCTCACAAACTGCGTCGTTTCGCCACATCGTCCGGCGTAACGTTGCCCTGCTTGCCGCCGAAATGCGCGATGACGTAATTTGCCAGGGCCGATATTTCGGCGTCGGAATACCCAGTGCCAAACGCCGGCATGTAGACATTATTGCCGGCGACTCGCATGTTCACGCCTTGCAAAATCGCCTGAGTCACGTTGGCACCGCTGACATCGTTGACTCCCCGGGTGCCGAGCAGCGACGCATACGGAGTCTGCTGGCCTTCGCCGTTCCATTGGTGGCAACTGGCGCAAGCGCCCTCGAATAAATGCAGACCCTGCGCATGGGCCGAGCCACTGTCGCCGCCCGGCAAGGCGTCGGTGGATGCCAATGCCGGCGCCGGCTTGAAGTCGATCTCGATCGGCTGCTTGCCCGCCTGCGCCGGCACGCTGCGCAAATAAGTCACCAAAGAAGCGATGTCCTCGTCGTTTAAGAATTGCAAGCTGTGCGAAACTGCTTCGCCCATGGGACCCGCGGCCGAGGCATGTCCCGGCGCGTGACCCGATTTCAGGTACGCGGCAAGCTCAACGTCGGTCCATGAGCCGATGCCGTGCGCCACATCCGCCGTGATGTTATATGCGCGCCAGCCCTGTAATTCTTCGCCGGCCAGTTCATGGCCATGTTCCAGCCCATAGCCGAAATTTCGCGGCGTATGGCATTCCGCGCAATGGCCCAGCGCGGTCGCCAGATACGCGCCGCTGTTCCATTGCGGGGACTTTGCAGCGTCGGCTGCGAAGCGCTGGCTCTTGAAAAACGCGGCATTCCAGAAGCTCAACGTCCAGCGCTGATTGAAAGGAAAGTTAAGATCGTTGGCTCGATTCCGCTGCTTAACAGGGGGCAGGCTGAGCAGGTATGCCTTGATGGCAAGTACATCGCTGCGGCTCAACCGCGTGTACGCGGCGTAGGGAAACGCGGGATACAGGTGTTGCCCGTCCTTGCGCACTCCTTCGCGCACCGCGCGCACGAATTCATCATCGCTCCAACTGCCGATGCCGCTGTCAGGGTCCGCGGTGATGTTGCTCGAATAGATCGTGCCGAACGGCAATTTAAATGCCACACCGCCGGCGTATGGCGAGCCGGAGCCCTGCACCGTGTGGCAGGCCACGCAATCCGCGGCCTTGGTCAAGTATTCGCCGCGAGCCAGTACATCAAGAGCGGTGGGGGCCCCCGCGATGACAGGCGCCGTGCCCGCAGCGGTGTCGCTGCGATTTAGCGCCGTCAAGGCCACGACGAGCACCAAGATAGTCACCAGCAATGCCCATATTAAGCGCTTCATGCCACGGTCCTCTGCAACGCATCGGCGCTCTGCACCAATAGCCGGCGCTCCACCGGCAGCGCGCGCAAACGCACACCGGTTGCCGCGAAAATCGCGTTGCCCAGCGCCGGCGCGGCGATGGCCGTGCCGACCTCGCCGAGACCTCCGGGCGGCTGTGTACTCTGCACGCAGTGCACCTCGATCCGCGGCGCCTCGTTGATCCGCAGGCTGCGGTAATCATGAAAATTGCTCTGTTCAATACCGCCTTTTTTGACCGTGATGCCGCTGTAAAGCGCAGCGCTCAATCCGAAGATCAGGCCGCCCTGTATCTGCGCCTCGATGGAACTGGGATTGATCGCAATCCCGCAATCAAGCGCCACCACGGCGCGACGCAGCCGAACCTCGCCCTGCGCAGTAACCTCGACTTCCACGATCAAGCAAACATGGCTGCCGAACGGCTCGCCCAGGGCGATACCGCGACCTACGCGTGGCGGCAGCGTGCCTTGGTTCCAGCCGATTTTTTCCGCTGCTAGATTGAGGAGCGCGAGTGCTCGCGGATTTTTCTGCAACATGGCGCGCCGATATTCGAGCGGATCCTTGCCGGCGCTATGTGCCAATTCATCCATGAAGCTTTCGACGACGAACAGATTGTGCGTGGGACCGACCCCGCGCCACCACCCCACCAGCAGCCCGTCCGGCATGTCATGGCGTATCCACTCCACTTTGACGTTGGGAATGTCATACGGTGTCTTGGCGGCGCATTCGACCAGATCGTCGTCGAGGCCGCTCTTGGGCATGGCCATCGGCAGCCAGCGGCCGAGCACGGTGCCGCCGGTGATGCGGTCGCCAAACCATACCAGCCGGCCATCCGTATCGAGTACCGCCGAGATATGGTCGTGATACATGGGCCGCACGATGTCCTGGCGAATGTCCTCCTCGCGCGTCCAAATGATCTTGATGGGGTACTTGACTTGCTTGGCAAATTTGACGGCCTGCTCCACGGAGTCCGAATCCAAACGGCGGCCGAAACCGCCGCCGATGTACTGGTTGTGCAGCACAATTTTCTCCGGCGGCAGGCCGGTGATTTTTGCGGCTCCCGCCACACAGCGCGTCGGCACCTGAGTGCCGACCCAGATCTCACATTTATCGGCAGTGACGGAAACCGTGGTATTGAGCGGTTCCATGGGGGCGTGCGCCAGCATCGGTGATTGATAAACCGCTTCGATCAATTTTCCTTCGGCCGGCCGTTTGCCCTGCTCGCGCGCGACGATGGATTTGTCGTTGCGCAATGCCTCTGCCAGCGCGCCGCGCAATTCGGCGGTCGTAAGATCGGCGTTCTCGCCCGGGTCCCAAATGATATCCAAGGCCTCGAGCCCCTGTTTGGCCGCCCAGAAATGCTCGCCGACCACCGCCACCGCGTTTTCCAGACGTATGACGTCAATCACACCCGGAATGGCGCGGGTGCGCCTTTCGTCCACCCCGACCAATCTGCCGCCAAACGTTGGACAGGCCCTGACGGTTGCCACTTTCATTCCAGGCACGCGCACGTCGATTCCAAATTGCGTGGCGCCCCTGGTCTTATCCACCGAGTCGACGCGCCGCAGCGGTTTGCCGATGATCGTGAAGTCTTTCGGGTCCTTCAGTGTAACCTTGGGCGGCATCGGCAGCACGCCGGCCGACTTGGCCAGCGCGCCAAATGCTAATTTGCGCCCGGAACCCGCATGCGACACCACGCCGTGCGCCACCGTACACGTCGATGGATCGACATGCCAGCGCTCCGCCGCAGCACTCACCAACAGCGTGCGCGCGACCGCGCCGGCTTCGCGCAGCACTTGGTATTGGCCGCGGGTGCTGGTGGATCCGCCGGTGATCTGGCCGCCAATATAGGGGTTCGCATACAGCTGCTCATTTGGCGGCGAGTGCTCGACTTTGATCTGTCCAAGATCGACCCCGAGTTCCTCGGCCAGCATCATGCTGATGCCGGTATAGATTCCCTGGCCCATCTCGACGCTGGGCATCACCAAGCGCACGGCACCATCGGTGTCGATGCGAATGAAGGCATTCGGCGCAAACGGCGGATTACCATCGGCGGCCGCGGCAGCCGCGTCGCTTGATTGGCGCCGCGCATTCATGGCGGCGCTCGCCGTGCGGCTGCTTGCACCCCATAAGAAGGCAATCGACAATCCGGTCAATTTCAGCGCATTGCGTCGATCACTATCGATGGGTGCTTGCAACGCCGCAGGTGGCAGCTTTGATTTCATACGGCACCTTCCGGCGCGATCGCTTGCAGGATCTCCGTCTTGCCGGTGGCCGCCTGTTTAATGGCGGCCCGGATTCGCACATAGGTGCCGCAGCGACAAATATTTCCCGACATCGCCGCATCGATATCGGCATCGGTTGGGTTCGGGGCTCGCGCCAGAAGCGCAGCCGCCGACATGATTTGACCGGACTGACAGTAGCCGCATTGCACCACGTCCACATCCAGCCACGCTTTTTGAATTTTCTGGCCGCTGGCGGTATTGCCCACTGCCTCGATGGTGGTGATCGCCTTCTCGCCGACGGCACTTACCGGCAGTACGCAGGAGCGCACCGCCTGTCCGTCCAGATGCACCGTGCAGGCGCCGCATTGTGCTATCCCGCAGCCGAATTTGGTGCCGGTTAAACCGATGACATCGCGCAACACCCAGAGCAGCGGCATGTCCGCCGGCACATCGACCGTGCGTTGTTCGCCGTTGACGCGCAATACGATCATCACTGCCCCCCGCTTGTACGTGCCGGCGTCGCTGCCGATTTGCTGTCTTGATTCGCGCGATAAATGATGAAATTGCGAATATCGGTCACATTGTCGCGGTTCAGCGCCTTACTGAACGACGCCATGCCGGCGCCCTTGAGCGCACCGTCCAGCACGATATTGTAGAAAAAATCCAAACTCAAGAAATTCGATGCGCGCAAATCGGAAACCACGCCGCCGCCCACTCCATGTTCACCATGGCAGGCACTGCAGTACTGGTCGTACAGCGGTTCGCCGCGGGCGATGGACGCCGCGTCGGCAGGCGCCGGCGGAGGATTGATGACGATAGACCGCGGTTCCAGTGGCGGCAGCGCCGCGGTGCCGCCGAGTTTGAATACCAGCAAGCGGCTGACATTGCGCAAATTGCCCGACAGCGCCGCGCCCTTGCCGCCGCTCAACGCGTAGCTCCCTCCCCAGCCACTCAACACTGCAATGTATTGTTCGCCGCCAACCTCGAAGGTGCTGGGCGCCGCAATGATTCCGGACTGTGCAAACATCGACCACAGTTTTTGACCGTTGTCGGCGCGGTAGATGTTGAAATTTCCGGAAGCGTCGCCTTGCGCCACGATGTTGCCCGCGGTGGTCACGACGCCGCCATTCCACGGTCCCTGATACTTGACCCGCCACGCCTCGTGTTGCTGCACAGGATCCCAGGCGAGCAGAAATCCCTCGTTCTGAGGCGTGAGCGAGCCTAAGGCCACCCCGAGATTCCAGCCGATAGGGGCAACTGGAAGAGGCGGAAGAGGTATGAATGTGAGCGGCACCTGCTGCGCCGGAATGTAAACCAGGCCGGTGTTTGGATTGAACGCCATCGGTTGCCAGTTGTGCGCGCCCAGCGGCCCCGGTTTGATATCTACCGGCTTGCCGCTCTCGCCGTAGCGGGCATCTTTGATTTCAACCGGACGACCGGTCTTCATATCGATGCCGCTCGCCCAACTCATCGGCACGATGGCCTTTGCGGAAATCAGCGCGCCGCTCTGGCGATCAAGCACATAGAAAAAGCCGTTTTTGTTGGCTTGCATGAGCACATGACGAAGCTTGCCGTCGACCTTCAAATCCGCAAGGACTAGTTGCTGAACCGCATCGAAATCCCATTCCTCGCCCGGCGTGGCCTGGTAGTGCCAGGCGTACTCGCCAGAGTCGGCATTCAGGGCAATGATCGAAGCAAGATACAGATTATCGCCTTTGCCGGCGCTGCGCGCCGAGCGCGCCCACTGCACGCCATTGCCGGTACCGAAATACAGCAGATTGAGCTTTGGGTCGTAGGAAATCGCATCCCACACCGGGCCTCCGCCGCCGAGTTTCCACCATTCGCCGGACCAGGTCTTGGCGGCGCGCGCCATCGCCTCATTTTCAAAGGGCTTGGAGGGGTCGCCGGGAACGGTGTAAAACCGCCACGCCAATTTTCCGGTCTCGGCGTCATAGGCCGAAATGTAGCCGCGCGTCCCGTATTCCCCGCCGCTATTGCCGATGATCACGCGACCCTTGATGACCCGCGGCGCCTGGGTGATCGTATAAGGCTTGGTAGTATCGACGGTGAGGGTGCTCCAAACCGGCTTGCCGGTTGTCGCATCGAGCGCCACAAGGCGCCCATCATAGGCGCCGACGAAGACCTTGTGATTCCATAGGGCGACGCCGCGATTTCCCACATCGCAGCAGGCGTTGACGCCGAGTTCACGATTCACTTGCGGATCGTAAGCCCATAGCAGGCGACCGCTGCGCACGTCATAAGCCTTGACCAGACTCCAGGCGGTGGTTATGTACATCACCCCATCCACGACCAACGGCGTGGCTTCCTGGGCACGATTGGTGTCAAGGTCCGCGAACCAGGCCAGACCCAACTGGCTCGCGTTCTTATCGTTGATTTTGGCGAGCGGACTGTAGCGCTGCTCGCTGTAGGTGCGGCCGTAAGTGAGCCAGTTGCCGGGTTCTGCATCGGCATCCGCAATCCTCGCGCCGTTCACCGGCGTGGCGCT
>DATMKO010000365.1:0-10255 GCA_035571175.1 Steroidobacteraceae bacterium
GTGTCATGGGTGCCGAACAAGGGCTTGAAGGTGAAGCCGGACAAGATGATCAGCACCGTGGCGATCTTCAACATGCGAAGCCCGCCGATTCGATCAGCCATGGATCCAGAGAACGGTATGGTCACCGCGAAAGACACGACGGCGATCATTTGCAGAATCAGAAATTCTTGGCGCCCGAATCCCAAGTGGCCCGTGGCCCAGCCCAGGGCAAAGACGTTGACAAGATAGAACACCACGAAGGTGGTGGTTGAACCGAACGTTCCCAAAATCAGCTGAACCGGATATTTGGCAAAAACCACGGCAAACGGCACGCGCACGCGTTCGCCCTGCTCAATGCTGCGCTTGAAAGCGGGTGTTTCGGCGAGCTGCAGTCGCACGTACAGTCCGACCACCACCAGCACGGTGCTCGCCAAAAACGGCACGCGCCAGCCCCAACTGAACAATTGCGCCTCGGACAGGCGGTCACTGATCAAGAGGAACGCGCCGATGGAAATGAACAGCCCGAGCGGCGCACCCAACTGCGGGAACATGCCATACCAGGACTGCTTGCCCGGCGGCGCGTTCTCGGTTGCGAGCAACACCGCGCCGCCCCATTCCCCGCCCAAACCCAAGCCCTGTCCTATCCGGCACAGTGCGAGCATCACCGCGGCAGCTACGCCGATGGAGGCATAGGTCGGCAACAAGCCGATGCAAACGGTGGAGATACCCATGGTCAGCAGTGCGGTAACCAAGGTTGTCTTGCGTCCGATTCGATCGCCGAAGTGGCCAAAAATGGCCGACCCGATGGGCCGCGCGACGAACGCCAGGGCAAAGGTCGCCAGCGACTGCAAAGTGGCGGTGGCCGGATCGCCCTTGGGGAAGAACAGTTTGGGAAACACCAGGACCGCAGCCGTGGCATAGATGTAGAAATCGTAGAACTCGATGGTGGTACCGATCATGCTGGCGAACAGGATGCGGCGCGCAGCCTTGGCATCGGACGATTGGTTCGAATCGAGCAAAGGGACGACCTCAATTTTTTCGCCGATTTTGCAGACAGTCTACCAGCGTCGCTGCCGCGCTTCCCAATACTGCACGCATCGACTGCGTTATGCTGTGCGCGCATGGTCAAGAACCGATGCCGGGACGCTAGCTATGATCGAAATCAATTCGAGCGATTTTCGAGTTCGCGAGGGACGGCAAGTCGACCTCAAGAAATGGCCGACGCAAGTCGATCCGGTGTACAAGAATATCCGGCAGTATCGCGAGGTTTTGGGCGCCGACACCGAAGCCCTGAGTAAGCAGCAGCAACTGCTGTATGCATCGAACAGCAATGCGCTGCTGTTGATTTTTCAGGCCATGGACGCCGCCGGCAAGGACAGCGCCATCAAGCACGTCATGTCGGGAGTCAACCCACAGGGCTGCCAGGTCTTCAGCTTCAAGCACCCGAGCATGATCGAGCTGCAGCACGACTTTCTCTGGCGCACCACACGCAACCTACCGGAACGCGGCAAGATCGGCATTTTCAACCGATCCTATTACGAAGAAGTGCTGATCGTGCGGGTACATCCGGAAATTTTGCGCGCCGAGGGTCTGCCCAACGGCGCGCCGGATGAAAAGAACATCTGGCGCGACCGCTATCGCTCCATCGTGAATCTGGAAAAGCATTTGCACCGCAACGGTACGCGCATCATCAAATTCTTTCTGCACCTGTCGAAGGAAGAGCAGCGCAAGCGCTTTCTGGACCGGATAGAGACGCCGGAAAAGAACTGGAAATTCTCGGCGGCGGATATCGAGGAACGGAAATTCTGGAATCAGTACATGAAGGCCTATGAGAAATGCCTGAGTGCGACCAGCACCACGCAGGCCCCTTGGTATGTCGTTCCCGCAGACGACAAGCTGAATGCGCGTCTCATCGTGTCGCGCATCCTGCTCGAACACCTCGAATCGCTGCAGTTAAGCTACCCCAAGAGCAGCGCGGCGCGGCGCCGCGAACTGCGCTCGCTGCGGGCGCAGCTGAAGGAATAGGCGGCCGCCGGGGCCGCCGGGCACCTGGCCCTAAACCGGCGGTGTGGGGATTTCCTTCCCCACCATCGCCAGGGCCAAGGTGGCGGCGGAGGGATTGACGCTGTCGACCATGGAGGTGGGCATCAGAATGGTCGCTCCCCGCTCCTTGGTGGTCTCGTAGATGATATTCATCGCCCGCAGCTGCAATGCGACGGGATGGCCGGCATAGATCTCGGCTGCCTCGACGAATCTGCCAGCTATCGCGGCCTCAGCCGAACCGAGGATCATGCGCGCTTGTTTTTCACGTTCCGCCTGGGCCTGCCGCGACATGGCGTCCTGCAAAGCGACCGGTATGGCAACGTCGCGGATTTCCACGGAACTCACCGATATGCCCCACGGCGCGGTTTTTTGTCCGATGTCGATTTTCAACTGCGCGTCGGCCTCCTTGCGATCGGACAATAGCGCCGCCAGCAGTGACGAGCCGATCATCTCGCGCAGCGAGGTTTGCGCCACGCGGTCGATGGCTTCCCGATAATTGGTGATGGCCAGCGCCGCTTTTTCAGCATCGTGCACATGCCAGAATATGATCGCATCGACGTTGACGGGCACCGTATCCTTGGTCAACGCCTGTTCGGCGTTGAAGGCCGTCGTTTGAATGCGCACGTCGATGACGGCGACGATGTTGTCGATCACCGGGATGATGAGGAACAGCCCGGCACCGCGCACACTTTGCAGCTTCCCCATCCGCAGGATGACGAACTTCTCCCAAACATTGGCCATCTTCAGCGATAGCGCGATCAAAACCGCGGCGACAAAAAACGCCGCAGCAGCGTAAGGATTGAGCCATCGGCCGGCCGCCAGGCTGGCGGCGATGCAGACAAACACCAGGAATGCGGTAATTGAATTCATTGACAACTCCGCGCGAGAGCCGCGTAACCGCGGTGGTTGGTGCCAGGGGATGTCTCCCGGACAATATCAGATCTAGACCGCCGTCGTATGCGGCAAGAGCCGGTCGTATTCCTTCTTCACGACTGCGTAGCACTCGCAGGTGCGCTTCTCGAGGCCGGCACGATCCAACACGGAGATGCGACCGCGGGAATAGCGAATCAGGCCAGTCTGCTGAAGTCTCGTGGCAGCCTCGGTCACACCCTCGCGGCGCACCCCCAGCATGTTGGCGATCAGTTCCTGGGTCATTACCAACTCATTGCCGGGCAATCGATCCAAGCTCAGCAGCAGCCAGCGGCACAGCTGTTGGTCGAGGGTGTGGTGCCGATTGCACACCGCTGTTTGCGCCATTTGCGTGATGAGCGCCTGGATATATCGCAGCAGCAAGTGCAGTACCGCTCCCGCACGGTTGAATTCATCTTTGACTGTTTGCGCCCGCAGCCGGAATCCAAATCCTGCGCTTTGCACCACGGCGCGGCCAGGCGTGGACTCTCCGCCCATGAACAGGGAAATTCCTACGATGCCTTCGTTGCCGACCACCGCGATTTCCGCCGATGCGCCGTTTTCCATGACATACAGCAGCGACACAATGGCGGTGGTCGGAAAATAAACGTGGCTCAATCCCGCGCCGGGTTCATAGAGGACTTGGCCGAGGGGCATTTCGACGGCTTCCAGCAGCACCTGCCAGCGAGTCCACTCCGTCTCCGGCAATGCAGCCAGCAGCTGGTTGGTTCGAGGCTCGATAGGTGTTGTGATAACGGCATCTCGCATCGGCTTCAGACCGCGGTGGGCGACTGATGGGCGACACTGCCGGCGGACCACAATGGCGCCAATTAGCGCTGTGTTCGATACCGTACATTGTACCTGCAAAGCTCAGGGCTTGCGAGCGCCAACCACGATGAGAATGACGCCGGCCGCGAGCGCCGCGCCCCCTGCCCAAGGCGGAACCACGTGTTGCTGCGTCACCTTGGCTTCGACGTCGCCGATCTTGAGGACGCTCTTTTCGCTCGAGTAGGAAGGCGACTTGATGAGAATAAAGAGTCCTCCGGCAATCAGGATAGCGCCCAGGATTTGTAGGACACGCATGTAACCCTCGCGAAGTTGCAGCCAGCCACCCAGCCATTGTGAGGTTTAAATTCCGGTGCTCATGCCGCCGCCGCCAGCACGCTTGTCCCTGCCCACTTCGCCGGACCCGCAAACGGCCGCGCCGCCTTCGCACTGGTCGCGTTGCCCCAGTTCCAGACCTGATTCACTTCAACCGCGGCGGCATTCAGCCAGGGATAACTCTCAGCCTTTACCTTCAGGCGCAGCGTGCGTATGCACGTCGATGCTTGGATGCCCATCTGATTCATTGGCATTGAGGAAATCTACTGTAATTCGGCCATCACACTCAAGGTCGGTTTCTTCAATAGTCGATACGAAATCCACGCAGGAACGAGCGCGGCATGAGTGAGTATCATTTGCAGCTGGCGGCTCTGCTCCACTTCGCGACGCAACCGCCACCGCTCAAGTCGCGTTATCCTTGACGCTTCGTCGTCCGGTTCACCCCGCGGGATGGAGATGGACGCAGTTCACGTGTATTTAGGCGGGTCTGATGCTATGTTTTGTCTTGTATGAAACGGCATCGAACCTCTACGCTTAAGCTGGCGCTGCTGCTGGTGCTGATGCTGCCGCTGCAGGGATTTGCGACGGCTCTGAGTTGCGCTGCATTCGACACGGCGTCGGCCGCTGAACATCACTGCCCGCATGGCA
The DNA here is from genome assembly GCA_035571175.1 of Steroidobacteraceae bacterium. Classification (GTDB taxonomy): domain Bacteria; phylum Pseudomonadota; class Gammaproteobacteria; order Steroidobacterales; family Steroidobacteraceae; genus Bog-1198. The sequence goes on from DATMKO010000365.1 coordinate 4,681, forward strand.
CCGCAGTGCAACACCACAGCTGCGGAACCTGCTGCTCCGCGGCGATTGTCGTGACGTCCTTGCAGTGGACCCCGCCGCGATCGCGACGTCCTCTGGCCTCATTTCGATTGCTGTTCTCACCGCCCAAACTCGCTCTCGATCGCCTCGATCGCCCTCCGCGCCCAACCGCCTAATCGCCAGGCGCGACGCGCCTACCTCTGTTGACGTTGGGCTCCCCAGCCACTCTCGGCCGTGAGGACGATATGAACGCACCATTGCTGTTGGTAATTCTTGCCGCACTCTCTGTTGGCGGCTGTGCCGGCTTTTCCAAAGACGGCGGCTTCAATGACGTTGCGGGCGCAACGCGAACGCATCTGGCCAAGGATCTCAAATGGCCTCGAACCGACGCCGAGCGGGCCAAGGTGGCGGCCGAAGTGGCCGAGCTTTTGGCGCAGCCGCTGTCGGCGGACGATGCCGTGCAGATAGCCCTGCTCAACAACCGGGGTCTGCAGGCATCGTTCGAAGAGCTGGGCGTTTCGGAAGCCGACCTCGTGCAATCCGGCCGCCTGCCGAATCCGCGCTTCGATCTGCGCCACGCCAGCGCCGCGGGCCAGTACGACATCGAAGAGACCTTGAGCTTCAATGTGCTGTCGCTGTTGACGCTTCCCTTTGCGCACGACATCGAGAAACAGCGTTTTGCGGAGATGCAGAACGCCATCGTTCTTGCGGTCATGCGGCTGGCGACGGAAACGCGCGAGGCATTCATTGCAGCAGTCGCAGCGCGCGAGTCGGTTGACTATCTGCGGCAGGTCGTTGTTGCAGCCGAAACCAGCGCCGAGCTGGCGCGCAGCATGGTGGCGGCCGGCAACTGGAACAGCGTTGATGAGTCCCGCGAGCGGATTTTTTATGCCGATGCCTTCCGCGGAATGTCAGCGGCGAATTTGAGCGAGGACGCTGCGTGCGAGAAATTGACTCGCTTGATGGGCCTGCCGGCCCTTGAGACCGGCGAGCGGCCGTTCCAGCTCGCGGCACACCTGCCCGAGTTGCCGCAAAACATCGAGGATCTTCCCGACGTCGAGGCCGCCATTCTGCAAAATCGAATCGACTTGCAGATGCAGCGCCTCAAGATCGATGAACTTCGCCGCAGCCTCAAACTCACCAAGGCCACGCGCTTCGTCAATGTGCTCGACGCAGGTCCGACGCGCGTTCAGCAGGGAACCCGCCAACAACCCTATGAAACGGGTTATGTAGTCACCCTCGAAGTTCCGATATTCGACGGCGGCTCCATAGGCGTCAAAAGATCGGAAGCGATTTACGCACGGTCGGTGGATCGCTTTGCCCAGGCGGCCATCGATGCCCGTTCGCAGATTCGCCAGGCGTATGGCGGTTATCGGGCGAGCTACGACATCGCGAGATACCAGCGCGACGAGGTGGTGCCGTTGCGCAAGGCGGTCGCGGAGCAAAGTCTGCTGCGCTACAACGCCTCGCTCATCAGTATTTTCGAATTGCTCGCCGATGCGCGCGAACAATTCTTAAGCATCGACGCATACATCCACAGCGTGCGCGATTTCTGGATCGCCAAGTCGCAGCTCGATGCGGCGCTGCTCGGTAATTCGGTGCCCTAAGGCTGCGCATTCTGCGAGGAAAAATCATGTTTACACGTCGAAAATTGTTGAGCGGTGCCGGCCTTGCGGTCGCGGCCGCTGCCGCGGCCAAGAGCGCGCTTGCGGCGCTTCCCGAGATCGTTTCCACGGACTCAACGGCCATGCAGCCGCCTCTGTCGCCGCCGAACGGCCGTCCTTATCATGCGGTGGCAACCCTGAATGGCTGGACCCTGCCCTGGCGAATGCGCAACGGCGTCAAGGAATTTCACCTGGTGGCGGAGCCGGTGATTCGCGAAATCGCTCCCGGCATGAAGGCGCATCTCTGGGGCTACAACGGACAATCGCCGGGACCCACCATCGAAGTTGTCGAGGGCGACCGGGTGCGCATTTTCGTCACCAACCGCCTCAGCGAGCACACCAGCGTGCACTGGCACGGCCAGCGTCTGCCCAATGGAATGGACGGTGTTGCAGGACTCAATCAGCCCTCGATCAAGCCCGGACAGACCTATGTGTACGAATTCGTGGCACAGCGCGCGGGAACGTTCATGTACCACCCGCACGCGGACGAAACCACGCAGATGGCGATGGGCATGATGGGATTTTGGGTCACTCATCACAAGGACCCCAGGCTCATGCCGGTGGATCGCGACTACGTTCTTCTCCTCAATGCCTACGACATCAGTCCCGGCAGCTACACTCCCAAGGTCAGCACGATGCTGGATTTCAATGTCTGGACCTTCAACAGCCGCGCCTTCCCCGGCACGGCCCCAATGGTGGCCCGCCTCGGCGAGCGCGTGCGGATTCGCGTCGGCAATCTCACGATGACCAACCATCCCATCCATTTGCACGGCCACGAGTTCGTGGTCGCAGGAACCGACGGCGGATGGACCCCGCCCGGTTCTCGTTGGCCCGAAGTAACGACGGACATTGCGGTCGGCCAGATGCGCGCCATCGAATTCACCGCGGCGGCAGCCGGCGATTGGGCATTTCATTGCCACAAGAGCCATCACACCATGAACGGCATGAGCCACAACGTGCCCAATTCCCTGGGCGCGGCACAGGACGCTCTGGCCAGGCAGATCGCGGCGCTGGTACCGGGTTACATGAACACCGGCGGCGCAATGAGCGAAATGCACATGGACCTGCCCCTGCCCGCGAATACTCTGCCGATGATGACCGGCTCGGGTCGCTACGGCGACATCGAGATGGGCGGCATGTTCACCGTCATGAAGATTCGCGAGAGATTGGCGCACGATGATTACCGAGATCCCGGTTGGTACAATGCGCCCGCCGGCAGCGTCGCCTATCTCTGGGAGGGGGAACCGCCGGCGGCTGAGCGCGAACCCGGAAACAGCAAGTAGGCACCTGAAGGAGGCGAAGTGACCGTGGTTAGAATCGCAGTGGACATCAATGCGCCGCCGCAGCGGGTGTTAGCGGTGTTGTTCGATGTCGAGCGCTGGCCGGAATGGACTTCGACCGTGACCCAGGTGCAACGGCTGGACCGCGGACCGTTTGGGGTTGGCAGCAGTGCGCGCGTGGTCCAACCCAGATTGCGCCCAGCTGTCTGGCAGGTTACGGAGCTCGATCAGAATCGCAGCTTTACGTGGGTCACCCACGCTCCCGGTGCTCGGATCACGGCCGGGCATTTCGTGGAAGCGCAGGGCGACGGTAGCCGGGCCGCGCTGTCGTTTGAGATCGCAGGATGGCTGGGTCCGATTGTTTCGCGCCTTTATCGCGGCATGATCCAGCAATACGTCGCCGCCGAAGCTTCCGGACTCAAACGGCGCAGCGAATCTTAAGGCGCTGCCGTAGTATCGGCGCGCCTGCTCTTACGGCTTGCGCAAACGATCGCTGCAATAGATGTACAGACTGTTTCCCGCGATGCTCACCGCAAACAAAGCGAGCGACGCCGGGATTATCTCGAATACCTTGTGCATACCCAGCCAGCTCGCCGGCGACTCCAACCAGTGCAACAGCGTCGCGAGCCTGCCGGTGTCGCCATCCTTGACGCAGCAATGCAGCAGCCCGATCCGCACGCCGTCGCTCATGCCGATACGGGTCCACTCGCCGTCGCGAAACCAGCGGTACACCTGCAGGCTGATGAGCCACAAAAAAACGGCAAGGCATCCATAGCCGACGCAGGCCCCGATGGCGCTCGTCAACCGCAGTACTGCATCTCGGGCCTTCATCACTGCGCACCCGCCGGGCATCCTTTGACTTCGAGACGTACGATGCGGCCGGATTCGCCCTGCAGGTCGGAGGGGTTCAATAGGCCGTCGGTAGGCTTCAAATCGATGTCGATCCAGTAGACGTTGCCATTGCGCTTGCGATCGGCGATTCCGGGATTGAAACCGAGTGCCTGCGCTTGCGCGACTCGCGCCTGCGCCCGTTTGGGTTCGCTGTAAAGACCCAGTGAGATGACCGAGCCATCGTTAGGACCCGGCATTTCAAGTGCATCATCAACCCCGCCGGCCTTCAGCTTGGCAAGAGTTTGCTCGGCCGCGGGCCGTGAAGGCGGCAGCGGCAGATACACCCAGACGCCCGCCCATACCTCGCCATCGGCGACACGCTGGCGCGGATCGTAACCGCCGCTACGAAGCGTCGACGCGGCGTGCGCGGCTTCCGATACGTCGCGAAAGGGCCCAACGCTGATGCAGCGTTTCACATTGGTCAAAAGTCCGGAACTGCCTGCCTCCCGCGGCGAATCCGCGACCGGCTCCGAGGGCGGCACCCGCACGCTATCCGGGCTTTCGGACGCCAGTTTCAACGTCGCGGGCGCCGCTGCGACGTCGACCTCAGGGGCCTTGGCGATGCCGTGTTGCCACAAAAAATAGCAGACGTTGGCCAGCACCAAGACCACCACGATGCTCTTTAGAATCGTCAAGCGTCAGCCTCGCATCAAGCGCAAACTGGCTTCGCCGGAAACAAATCGTTGCATACCGCCCCCTGTTTCGAGCAACAACGCACCGTCGCTATCCACGCCCCGGGCAACCCCAAGGGTCGCTTTCTCCCCAATCGTCACGTTAGCCTGACGGCCGTGCAAGGCGTCTAAGGCCAGCCACGCGTCGCGAAACGCCGCGAACCCAAGGCGCTCATACCGCACCAGCATACTCAAAAGCTCGTCCAAGATGGCCCCGGCCACCAAATTGCGCGACGGGGGCCTAACGCAGGCGTCCGCAACCGCCGCCACGCACGCCCCGCTCGCTTCGATTTGCTGGCGCGCCAGCGCGGGTAGTGACACGTTGATACCCACGCCGATCACCACATGTGTGCCGCCTGCCTCGGCGCGCGATTCGATCAGCACACCGCCGATCTTGCGGTCGCGGAGCCAAATGTCGTTCGGCCACTTGAGCGTAATCCCCTCGGCACCCGCGCGCGTCAGGGCTCGCGCCACGGCGACGCCGACGCCCAAACTCAAGGCAGACAGCGTGCTTGCGGGATTGCTGAAGGTCCAGCTCAGCGACATCGAGACGCCGGCGCCGAAGGGCGCGATCCAGCGCCGGCCAAGCCGCCCGCGGCCCGCGTGCTGCAATTCGCTCATGCAGACCTCGGCGCTTCCCGGCGGCGGCGGTGCGGCGCCGAGCAGGCGCGTATTGGTCGAATCGACTTCGAACAGCAATTCCAGCCGGCGCAGGCAGGGCTTCTGCTGCGCGCCGAGTTCTGCGGCGAGGCGGCGCGCATCCAGCAATTCCACCCCATTGGCCAGCCGATAGCCTTGGTGCGCAACAGCCTGAACTTCGATGCCCAAGCTGCGCAGACGCTCCACTCCCTTGCAAACAGTTGCCCGGGTATGGCGCAGTTCCCCGGCCAGCCAACTGCCTGAGTGCAATTCACCATCTGCCAGCAGCGCAAGAAGCAGCGGTGTTTTTATGCCGCGCGCGATCGGAACAGCCATAGTCGTCGGGCGCGGTGCTCCTTCCCAGCACGCATGCGCGCGATGTTGCTGCGATGAGTGTAGATCACGAATGCGGAAACTGCGGCGCAAAACGTGA
>DATMKO010000366.1:0-2357 GCA_035571175.1 Steroidobacteraceae bacterium
CAGGACGAGCCTGCCCTTGGAAATCTGACTCAGTCCCGACATGATGGCGACATATTGCTTGTCGCCCACCTCAAAGGTTGGCGGGGCATTGAAGCCGGTCCCGAAATTCATCTTCCACAGCAGCTCGAGGCCGGCCGCCGACTGTCACCTGCTTGCCGCGCGAGCCGCTGCTTCCCCTGGCGCTCTCACCCAGCATATCGGGGGTGATTTGGAGCCTTAGCCATAAATGATCAGCATTTGCTGGCGTATCTCGCTGCGACAGTATCCAGGGCGAACTTTTGGCGACCCTCACTGTCGGTGCCCATCCCTTCGCACAGACACCAATCGGCGAAACTATCGGGATCGATATAGACGCGCTGTGTCCGGTATCCTTGGGCCTTGGCCCGCTCCTCCATTTGCTCAGCCCTCTTGAGCCACTCGTTCCAAGTGCGGGGCATCTTGTCGGCGTCGTCGAAGATCTCCAGGAGGACGGGGTAGTCCTCCTCCCGAAACCACGTTACGCCAACGTCTTTCAGCGGAGAGAGCGTGCCCATGAGCCGATTGTTTGTATCCGTTGGCCAATCTTTTTTCACGGCTATGTGACTCGGCGATTACCACAAAGGACCCAGCGCCCCTTTTCCACAGAGAAGACGCGCTCGGGTGCGCTGTCGGCCCCCAGTCCCCTAATCTTACTGAGTCAGAAGGTCGCAGCTGATCCTAATTAAGAATCAGATAATTGCCGAGATTCACCTCGGGCGGAGGAGCTGGGATGAATCTCACAGCGATAACGGATGGAGCGGACCGGTTTGTCGCTTATGTCGAGGAATTGACGAGCGTGATCGGACACGCGGATCGGGCTTTGCCGCTGCGGGATTATTGCGCGGGGCTGTTGACGGCGGAAGGTCGCAAGAGCGTTGAGCCGATGGCAGCCGTGACGGCGCCGGCCCAAGTTTCGGTGCAGCATCAGAAGCTCTTGCATTTCGTCGGCGAAGGAAAGTGGTCGGACGACAGCGTGCTCGCCAAGGTGCGCGAGCTGGTGATACCGGCAATCGAGCGTCACGGACCGATCAAGGCCTGGATTATCGATGATACCTCTTACCCCAAGCAGGGCACCCATTCGGTCGGCGTGCACCATCAGTATTGCGGACAACTCGGCAAGCAGGCCAATTGTCAGGTGGCGGTGACGCTGTCGATCGCCAATCATCATGCCAGCCTGCCGATCGCCTATCGGCTGTATCTGCCGAAGGTCTGGGCCGACGATGCCGCGCGCCGCAACAAAGCGCATGTTCCCGAGGCGATCAGATTCAAGACCAAGCCGCAGATCGCGCTGGCGCAGATACGCGCGGCGCTGGCGGCGGGCGTCGCGACCGGTGTGGTGCTGATGGATGCAAGCTACGGCACCAACAGCGCGTTGCGTGCCGGCATCGGCGCGCTGGCGCTCACCTATGTGGCCGCCATCCTGCCGACCGTCAAAGTACGTGCCGTGGCCGATCTGGATGAGCGCGTGAGCGCCAAGGAGCTGGCGCTCGGCCTGCCGAAACACGCCTGGCGCACCATCACGTGGCGCGACGGCTCGGCCGATCCGCTGCGCTCGCGCTTTGCCCGCGTGCGGGTGCGCACCGCGCCGAACAGAGGCGCCGCCGCACGCCAGGAAGAGACGTTGCTGATCGAATGGCCGGAAGGCGAGGCCGCGCCCACCAAGTATTGGCTTTCGAATATTGCCAAGACGATTTCATTCCGGGAGTTGGTCGACATTGCCAAAATGCGCTGGCGCATTGAGCGCGACTACCAGGACCTCAAGCAGGAGATCGGGCTCGGCCACTATGAAGGGCGCGGCTGGCGAGGGTTCCACCATCACGGCACGCTGTGTATCGCGGCCTATGGATTCCTGATCTCCGAGCGGGAGACGATTCCCCCCTCAGGACCACGTTCCGCCAGGATGTTCGCGAAACCTGCCATTTCCGCCGGTTACCGACCCCGCGGCGCCGCCGCTGCGGCCCCAACGCCACGTCCCCAACTCGATCGCGACCGTCCATTGCGCAATGGTGGTCGCGATCGCCCGGATGCTGCCGCGCTGCCCATGTTGCGCGCGCAGATTTCAACGAAACATGCGACGAAATTTATGACGCAGTAGTACTAATCGGCCTGAAGATGGCGTTGGGCGCGAACGGCTCGTCACATCTGGCGCAAAGGTGAACATGATGGGCAAGAGTTGCGGTTTCGCGCTCCATGCTCGAGTCGAATGGAATAAGCGACGAGGTCCGGTTTGTCGAAATGCGCTTCGAGGTCGATCGTCATTTTGCGCTCTGAGTTTTCCCTGTCGGGATCGCACACAGTTCAGGCGCGCGGATAACCCACCGATTGCGCGAATGTGACAA
>DATMKO010000367.1:0-5384 GCA_035571175.1 Steroidobacteraceae bacterium
GTGGGATTATTCCAAGCGTACGAAGCGATCATCGCGCCGCAAGCAGCGGCGCTGCCGCTGGCGTCCAACATTGCGCTCCCGGTGGTGAAGCCTGCCGGCACCGCTACCGCGACAATGGGCCTTTGTGCCTGCTGCACCGCGTTCAAGGCGTTTACCATACCGGCGCCGCATTGGCCGGATCCGAGACAGGAGCATTGACTGGTCGCGGGATCCCGTGCCGGGCACACCGCCAGGTTGGCGGGATTGGCGGGAAACGGGACTGCGCCCAACTGAATGCGGGTGATCAATTGTGCCGGCGTCAAATTCGCATTCACCGCGCGCATCAGCGCGGCAATTCCTGAAACGATGGGCGCGGAGAAACTGGTGCCGAGATTGGGATTTATTTCATTGGTGTAAATGCTTGAACCGGGGGTTGTAAGCCCGGTGTTGGTGGTGGTGTCGATGGAACGCAGGCAATCGCCGCTTGAATTCACGCAGTTGCCGGCAGGCGCTGATATCCCCACCTGCGGACCGACGCTGCTGTAGCCCACTGCGGTGCCCACATTGCGCAAACCCGCCACCGCCAGGACACCGGGACAATCGCCGGGTGCATCCACCGGGCCGCTCTCATTGCCGGCGGAGGCGACGACGAGCACTCCCATGGTGCCGATAATCGTCGGCAAAACGGCTTGATAGTCGGAGGTGCAGGGACCGGTGCCACCGAGGCTCAAGTTGATGATATCGGCGGGATAGGGATTGTCCGGGACTCCGGTGACGGTCATGCCTGCGGCCCACTGAATTCCGGCGATGATGTCGGAGTCGTAGCCGCCGCATTTGCCGAGCGCCCGAACCGGCAGAATATAGGGATTCCAGGTCATCCCTGCGATTCCCACATCGTTATTGGTGAGCGCGCCCAGGACTCCAACAACGCGCGTGCCATGCCAGGAGCTATCCTGCTCAGGACAGGTCGCCGCGGGGAAAAGAGCGGTGTTCATCTGATCGGTGGCGCTGATCCAATCACCCGGGTCGGAAGGGTCTGGGTCCCAGCCATCCCCATCATTGGCAACCAGGAAAGTCCCAAGCGCCGTGCCGTTGGTTGCGTTGTAGTCCTGCCCGACGAAATCATAGCCGGGCAGCAGCCGCCCGCCGAAGCCTGCCCGCAGCAGATCGGGGTGCTCGAATCGTATGCCGTTGTCCACATCGGCGATGACCGTACCGCTGCTGCCCGTGGTGATGGCCCACGCGGAGACGGCATCCGTGGCGGACAAGTCCTGGGTCGCGACGCCCTCGACCATGATGGTCGCCGCGCTGGGCGTATTCATGTACCACTGACCGCTGGCCGGCGGCGACGCGTTGGGTGTGGCGGTGAACAAGGGATCGTTGGGCAGCCCGTGCGCGTGACGGCGTTGATCGATGTCGGCGAATGCTACGGCGGGATCCGCTCTCAGCTGCTGGAGTAAGGCGTTCACGTCCGCACCGTACAGCGTCTTCGGCAGAAACAGCACATGCATGCTCGGGGTAATCTGGCGCGACCCGGCCACGGCAACGCCGCTGCGTTGCGCCAAGCTCAAAACGTCCGACTCGGAGGTCTTAGCTTGGGTAATCTTGACTGACTGGGCCCTTGAGTGCCGTTGCACTGTTTTGGTCACGGCGTTGTCGCTGGTAACCTTGAAACCAACGATCAGGCGGCTGGCCTCTGGGCCGATTTCGACGCCGTGTGCGCGGACCGGGTTCCATTCTGCGGCGCCAAACGCCGTGCCTACGCAGAAGCCGAAGACGCAGCCAAAACCCAGCACAAAAATCGACTTTTGGATTTTTACCATAGCGCAAAGCCTAGCAATTTTGTGTTGGGCAGAATGAGAACTGGGACCGCAAAACCTGTCTGAAATCATGGTGGTTTGAGGCTGCCGCGGCCAGTCGTCGGCAGCCGCAGACAAAATCGCCCCGAAACCGCCTGCTTCCGGTCAGGGCAGCAGGTAGAATACTCGTCAGGAAGTAACGCTGTGTTAAGGGGCTTTGTATGACATACGACAATCGGCAGTTCTACATCGATGGCGCTTGGGTCGACCCGGTCGAGCCCAAGGAACTCAAGGTCATCAATCCCGCCACCGAAGAGGTGTCCGGCGTGATTTCCATGGGCGGCGCCAAGGACGTCGATCGCGCCGTCACGGCGGCGCGCCGCGCGTTCGACAGCTATTCGCGCACCACGCCCGCCGAGCGCATAAGCCTTATGGAGCGAATCCTGGCGGCCTACAAGGCGCACTACGAAGAAATCGTGCAGGCGATTTCCATTGAAATGGGCGCGCCCATTACTCTCTCGAAGGGGGCGCAGGCGGGGGTTGGCGTCGGCCACATCAGCGCGATGATCGACGTGCTGAAGAATTTCAAGTTCGAAGAAATGCGCGGCACGGTCCGGCTGGTGCAAGAACCCGTCGGCGTGTGCGCGTTGATCACGCCGTGGAATTGGCCGATCAATCAAGTCGCGGCGAAAGTCATACCGGCTCTCGCCGCCGGCTGCACCATGGTGCTCAAGCCCTCCGAATATTCGCCTTTCAGCGCCATCATCTGGGCGAAGGTCATGCATGAGGCGGGGGTTCCCAAAGGTGTGTTCAATTTGATCAATGGCGACGGCATCAGCGTGGGTGCGCCCCTGTCGTCCCACCGCGAAGTCGATATGGTGTCGTTCACCGGATCCACCCGCGCCGGCACCGAGGTGGCGAAGAACGCCGCGGCCTCGGTCAAGCGCGTGCATCAGGAACTGGGCGGAAAATCGCCGAATGTGTTGCTGGACGACGCGGACTTCGAGCGCGCGGTCAAACGCAGCGTACTGCACGTGTTCCAGAATTCTGGCCAGTCCTGCAATGCGCCCACACGCATGCTGGTCCCGGCGGCCAAACTGGCCCAGGTGGAAGCCCTCGCCAAGAGTGTGGCCGAATCCGTGGTCGTCGGAGATCCGAATTCCGAGAAAACCACGATCGGTCCCGTGGTTTCGAAGGTGCAATTCGATAGGGTCGAAGGCTATATCGCCAAGGGTATTGCCGAAGGAGCCAAGGTGGTCACGGGCGGCGCCGGCCGGCCCGACGGTCTACCTAAGGGCTATTACGTCAAGCCGACGATTTTTTCCAATGTGCGCAACGATATGACCATCGCGCGCGAAGAGATCTTCGGACCGGTGCTCTGCATACTCCCGTACGAGAACGAGGAGCAGGCGGTACAGATTGCGAACGATACGCCCTATGGACTCGCGGCCTATGTGTGGTCCAAGGACAATCTGCATGCGCGGCGCGTTGGGGCAAGGATTCGCGCCGGCCAGGTGACTTTGAATGGTGCCGCGGGCGACATGAACACCCCGTTCGGCGGCTTCAAGATGTCGGGCAACGGCCGCGAGTGGGGCGAGTTCGGATTGCGCGACTTCCTGGAGTTAAAGGCGGTCATCGGGGTCGACGCGGCTTGAGGCCCCGGCGCCGCGGCCCGTTGTGAGGCTCGATGACCCTGCGCGCCATCGAGCGCTTGCCGCGCTCTGATGCCTGAAGCGGTTCTTCGCCTCGAAAACTTAAGCAAGCGCTTTTCGCCGGATCGGCCGGCGCTCTTCGAGGGCCTGGATCTCGAACTGCGGCCAGGCGAGTACCTCGCCGTCATGGGCGAGTCCGGTGTTGGCAAATCGACATTGCTCAATTTGCTGGCCGGTCTCGATAAACCCGATGGCGGCCGTGTGCTGCTCGACGGCATCGAACTTTCGGCGTTGGACGATGATGCCACCACCCTGCTGCGCCGTCGTGCGATCGGATTTGTCTTCCAAGCGTTCCATGTGCTGCCTTATTTGAGCGTCGCGCAGAATGTGGCGCTGCCGCTCGATTTGTTGGCGGTCATCGAACCTGAGCGCGGCCAGCGAACGCGCGAAATGCTGGCAGCCGTGGGCATTCTGCCCTTGGCAAACCGCCGCGCGCGAGATCTCTCCGGCGGCGAGGTGCAGCGCGTCGCGATTGCGCGCGCCTTGATTCACCGGCCCCGCCTGGTGTTGGCAGACGAGCCCACCGGGAATCTCGACCCGCGCAGCGCGGCGCAGACTCTGGCGCTGCTGCGCACGCAGGTCAAAGCAAATGCCGGCGCCGGAATTTTGATCACTCATTCGAAAACAGCGGCAGACACGGCCGACCGCATTCTGGTGCTGGATGCCGGCGGATTGCACCCGTGACAGGCAAGTTCACGAGCGGCGCTCGCGCCGCGTTTTCGATCTGGCGGATATTGCTGTTGGCGCAGCTGCGCGAACAGCCGGCGCGACTCTGCATTACCGTACTCGCGATCGCATTGGGGGTGGCCCTCGGGGCCGCAGTGTTCCTGGTGAATACCTCGGCGCTCAACGAGTTCGGTCTGGCAACCAAGCGTCTGGTGGGTGAGTCCGATATCGTGATTCGCGGCCCGCGCGACGGCTTCGCCGAACAGTTGTTCGTCGACTTGGCACGGGATCCTAGGATTAGTGCTGCGAGCCCGGTTCTCGAGCTGGACGTGGCGCTGGCCGGCCGCAGCAACACGCTCAAGGTCCTCGGACTCGACCTGTTTCGCGCCGCCGCGCTGCAGCCCGCGCTCGCCGGGGATATCGGCGAAAACCTGTTTCAGCTGTTCAAGCCCGACAGCATTTACTTGAGCAGCAGCGCAGCTCACGAATTGAATCTCAAGCGCGGCGATTTGCTGCAAGTCATCGTCGGCAACTCACCCAAGGCGTTGCGTGTGCTCGGCGTTCTGTCGCAAACAACCTATCCTCAGGCGCTGGGAGTCATGGACATCGCGGCGGCGCAGTGGACCTTCAACGCCGTTGGCCGCTTGAACCGCATCGATTTGCGGCTTGCGCCAGGCACGGACATCGACGCCTTGCAGCGCGATCTTGGCAAGACGCTTCCTGTCGGAGTTCTCGCCATCGCTCCGCAAGTCGAGCGCGATCGGGCCGTCACCGTCACCCGAGCTTACCGGGTCAATCTGAATATGCTGGCGCTGGTTGCATTGTTCACCGGGGCGTTCCTGGTATTTTCAACTCAATCGCTGTCGGTGCTGCGCCGGCGGCATTCGCTTGCGCTACTGCGAGCGCTGGGCATGACGCGCGGGGAGTTGCGCCGCGCGTTGCTGGGCGAGGGCTTGGGTCTCGGCGTGGCAGGTTCCCTCATTGGCGTGGTTCTTGGCGCACTCATTGCCGCTGCGGTCTTGAGATTTCTTACCGGGGACTTAGGCAACGGGCAACTGCGTGCGGCGGGCGCCTCCTTGCGCGCAGCACCCCTGCCCATGATCGCCTTTTTCGCGGTGGGTACCCTGGTGGCCGGGATTGGAGCCTGGGCGCCCGCGCGCGACGCCGCGCAGCAGCCGCCGGCCCGCACCTTAAAAGGCGGTGATGGCGCCTACGGGGAGGTGGCGCG
>DATMKO010000368.1:0-4808 GCA_035571175.1 Steroidobacteraceae bacterium
TCAAAGTCCTTGTAGCTTTCCGACTCGCGCTGCTGGAGAAACTCGGCGCGTGGAATGAGCGCAACCACGAACGGCAGGTTCATGGTATTGACCACAGCGAGTTGACGCTTGGGGTCAAACGCGATGCCGCCCCAGTTGGCGCCGCCGGCGTTGCCCGGCTGCATGAGCGAGTCCTTGATTGCCGGCGGTTGGAACATGCCCTCGGAGCGATAGCCTTCGATGCGCTTACGGCAGGCGCGGCTATCGAACCACGCCACGCCCCACGCATCATCCGCAGTGATGGGCGCCTGGCGCGTCAGTGCCGGGGGCGCGATCGGGTACGGCTGCGTGGGCGATGGATGCTCGCCCGGCACAGCGTCCTGTGGCACGGGTTTCTCGACGATGGGGAAAATGGGCGCACCGCTGTCGCGGTCGAGGGTGTAAAGAAACCCGGTCTTGGTCGCCTGAATCACCGCGTCCACGTGCTTGCCATCGTGCTTGAGGTCGACCAGCGTGGGTTGCGAGCCCACGTCGTAATCCCAGAGGTCGTGGTGCACCAGTTGCCGGCCCCACCTGAGTGTGCCGGTGCCGCCCTCCAATGCCACCACGGAGTTGGCCCAACGGTTGTCGCCCGGCCTCATCCCCCCGAAGAAGTCGGGGCTGGCGGAGCCGGTGGGCGCAAATACCAGGTGACGCGCGGCATCCACCGACAGCGGTGCCCAGGCATTGGCGGCACTGGCGGCCGCTACCCGTTCCGGACTCCATTCCTTGAACACTGGATTCGACGGATCCCGCGGAATGGGATCCCAGCTCCACTTGAGTGCGCCGCTCCTCGCGTCGAAGGCCCGCACGCTGCCGAGTTCTTCGAGCACCGCGCGATTGTCGCCAATGGAAGAGCCGACGATCACCATGCCGTCCAGGATCGCGGGCGGCGAAGTGACGAGATAATTGCGCCACTCGTCGCCTTCCTTGAACTGGGAGCGCACGTCGCTGAGCAGATTCACCGCGCCGTGTTCGCCGAAGTCCGCGCAGGCCGTGCCGGTGGCCGCGTCCAGCGCCAGCAGCCGGGCGTCCAGCGTCGGGGCATAAATGCGCGCGTGACATGCCGCTCCCGGCGGGCTGGCCTCGTCCACCCACAGGGACACGCCGCGCGATACGCCGTCGGAGTAGTGCAAATCCTTGCGGCTCTGGCTGTCATGGCGCCAGCGCACAGTGCCGTCGACCGCATTCACCGCGACCACGTCGGTACTGCTGGTGGTGAGATACAGGGTGCCGTCGTAGAGAATCGGCGTGACCTCGAAGGCAGAACGGCTCCAATCCTTCACGCCCTGTCCCAGCTCGCCGGTGCGGAAAGTCCAGGCCACGCGCAGTGCGCCGACGTTGGCTGGGGTGATTTCTGTCAAGGGCGAATAGCGGGTGCCGCCCTCGTCACCGCCGTAGGCGGGCCAGCCGCTGTCGGGCGCGGCGAGCAGGGAAACCGGGCAGCAGAGCAGCGCCATCGCTACCATAGGGCGCAGCCATCTTTCCCGCGAGATCAATTCAAGCATGCGTGCAGCCTCGGTACATCGGAAGAAACCACCCAAGTTACACCGGCCAGCGCCGGCGAACAATTTCGGCGCCGCCTATTTTCGAAAATTTTATCTGGATCCCAAGACGCGGGTTGTCACCAGCGGCGAAATGCGCAGCCGCGCCGCGGTGATCGCGTCGATACTCAAGCATATCCAGATTCCCGTGCGGCGCATTCTCGATGCCGGCTGCGGCTTGGGGTTGTTGCGCGGGCCATTGGCGGCTCTTTATCCGCGGGCGCGATATTCAGGTCTCGAATCGAGCCCGTACCTGTGCGAACGCTTCGGTTGGATCTTAGGATCGGTCATGGATTTCGCGCCGTCAAAGCCGTTTGATCTGACGATTTGCTACGACGTTCTGCAGTATCTGCCCGACGCGCAAGCCGCGCGCGCCATCGCAAACTTCGCCAGGCTGACCCGCGCAGCGTTGTATGTATCCGCGCTCACCGCGGAGGATTGGCGCGACAATTGCGACCGCAGCCGCACCGATCGCGACGTGCATCTGCGCTCCGGCGCATGGTATCGGCGGCGTCTGCAAAGATCCTTCCGCTACGTAGGCGTAGGCGTGTGGCTGCGCAGGGACGTGGCGGCAACTCTGTGGGACTTGGAGCAGCCTTGGGCCTAGAGATTGTGCTGCAGCCACGCCACCAGCGCCGCATGCAGGGGCTCGGCGGCTCCATCGTCCGCGCGAACGTGATTCACCAATGATGCGAGGACATAGGTCTTGCCGCTCGAGGCGGTCACGTAGCCGGCGACGCCGCTGACGGCGTCGAGGTGCCCGGTCTTGAGGCGCACGGAACCTCCCGTGCTGCCCTTCATGCGGGATCTCAAGGTGCCGTCGAGGCCGCCGAGCGGCAACGACGCCATGAACTCGGGCGCGAAACGACTGTGATAGGCGGCGCTCAATATCGTTGCCAATTGCCGCACCGAGATCTGTGTGCTGCGCGACAGTCCCGATCCGTTGTCGATGTCGAGGCCCTGCAAATCGAAGCCGTGTTCGCGACCCCACTCCGAAATGGCGGTGCTGCCCTTCTCCAGGGTCGCGGGCGCACCGTATCGTTCAGTTCCCAAAGTCAGCAGCAGATGTCGCGCCATGAGATTGCTGCTGAATTTATTGGTGAGCCGTACGATCTCGCCCAAACTCAAAGACTCGAAGGTGAGCAGCGGCTTGGCGTCGTCGGGCTTGGGCAGGACGCGCAAATCACCAAGAAACTCGCCGCCCGATTCGCGCCACAGCTCCACGAAGGTGCCGAAAGCATAAGTGGCCGGCTGCAGCAGCACTCGCGTAAAACTTTGCGGTGCGCACAGCGGCGACAAGGCGCCGGAAAACACCACCCTGTCCCAGCGCGCGGAGGCAACTTGAAATTCCACGCGCCCTGCACCGCCGCTACAGCGTCCCGCGACGAAGCGGATGTGGTTTTCTATCGCCAGATTGCCGGGCGCCGGGCTGGCGATGACGTCCACCCGGCGAGTATCTGCATTCGCGGCCAGCCTGAACTCGATCGACTGGAAATTCACCATGAGCGCGTCCGGCAACACGTTGTATGAACGATTCGGCCGCCCGTCGAAGGCGCCGGGATCCTCCGGCGGCAGGGAAAAAGCGCTGTTGTCGACGACCACATCGCCGCGAATCGACTTCAAGCCCGTGGCGCGCAGCGCCTGCACGAAGCTCCACCAGCGTTCCAGCGTGATGTACGGATCGCCGCCGCCCTGCAGGATCAAATCGCCGTCGAGAACACCGGCGCTGAGAGTGCCGCGCGCCCATGCCGAGGTTCGCCAGGTGAATGCCGGCCCCAGCATGTCCAGCGCCGCATATGTTGTGAGCGTCTTGATCGTGGACGCAGGACTGCGCGGCGTTTCGGCGTTCAAACTCATCACCACGCGCTCCGAATCCGGGTCCATGATCACGAAGCTGACTGCACTCGGCGGCAGGTGCTCCACCGCCATCACCTGAGTCACGCTGACCGGGATCGTGCCGGCCGGCCACGCGCACAGCGGCGCGCAGTTCAAAACTGCGAGCAGCACGCGATTCATCGTGGCCGTGGAGCGTCTCATCAATTCAGGGGCAGCGCGATGCGCTGCCAGGCACCGGAGTACCAGCGAAGAAACAACATCGTTCCCAAGCAGCAGATGTAGATCAAGGCCGCAAACCAGCCGCCGACCGCACCCAGGCCGAATTGCGGCAGCCAATCGACCCAGCCCATCCCCGTCGCGAACGACAGACTGTGGGCGAGCGGTACGAACACCAGCCAGGACAGCGCCAGGACCATGACTGCGGGCAGCCGCACGTCGCCAGCGCCGCGCAAGCAGGCGCTGCTGCTGATGTTGAGTCCATCGAACAATTGATAGCCGGCGGCAATCCACAATAGCGTGGCGCCCCGCGCCACGACTCTCGCGGCGTCGGGGTCGGCGCCATTCGTGAACAGCGGCAGCACCCAAGGCCCGGCCGCCGCCAGCAGTATGCCGATGGCACCCATGTACAGCATCGCCATCAGTACGATGCCGTTGCCGACCTTGAATGCCCAGTCGCGGTGACCGGCGCCGATGGCCTGGCCGACCAAGGTGGTCCCCGCCATCGCGATTCCCACTGCCGGCATGTAGCAAAAAGAAGTGAGCATCATGACGATCTGGCTGGACGCGCCATCGACGGTGCCGAGGCGCACCTGCATCAGCTGGAACAGCGCAAAGCCGAGAATATCCGCGGCGATCAGCAGACCCATTGGGAATCCCAATTTCACCTGCTGCGCCAACGCGTGCGGCTTAAGCCGCGTCGTGAGATGCGAGCGAAAGCGGCGGCGCGTTGCCGGCCCCAAAAACCAAATCAGCGCCGCCGCAACCCCGAGCAACTGCGCAGTATTCGTCGCCCAGGCGGAACCCGGCACGCCCATTCCGAGGTTGAACATGAACAGTTGATTCAACAGCGCGTTGATTGCGGCCACGCCGAGCGCGATCCTGAGCGTGATCGTCGGACGCCCGATGCCGTTGAAGAAGCCAAGCACGGCCCACATGGCGACGCCGAGTGGGCCTCCCAGCATGCGCGGATGCCAAAATGACAGCGCCAGTTGCAGCGTCGCCGGGGCGATGCCGAAGGGCCCGAATATGCGCGGCCCGCTGACCGCGAGCACGGCAAACAGCGGCACGGTGAACAACGACGCCCACAGCGCGGTCCAGGTGGCCTGCGATGCGCGCGCGTAGCGGCGCGCGCCGTAGGCCTGCGCCACCAGCGTCTGCACCGCAAGCCCAACTCCGCCGAACAGCAGCCCG
>DATMKO010000369.1:0-7701 GCA_035571175.1 Steroidobacteraceae bacterium
ACCAGGATCTGGCGAAGGCTTTGATCGATTGCAATAAGGCGCTCAAATTGACTGGCCCATCAAGTCCGCTGACCTGGCACGTTCTAGCGAGCCGTGGACTGGTTCTGCTGAGGAGCGGTGAATACGAAAAGTCGATCGCCGACTACACTGCATCACTGAAGTTGGAATTCAAGAATGCCTCGGCGCTTTATGGCCGAGGAGTCGCCAAGATTCGGATGGGCAAAACGGAAGAGGGGCAGGCCGACATCACGGAAGCTACTTGGCAATGGCCGCGAATTGGCGACCAATTCACCGAGCGCGGGATTACTCCCTAGCTCTCGAAGAACCCCATCTTCACGCCGGCGAGCTGCACGACGTCGTTGTCGTTCAGACGCCTGGCTTGCGGTCCGATCGGGACGCCGTTGACCTGCGGGTAGTCATTTTCTTTGCCGCTGTCGACATGCACGATGAAATAGCCTTCGGAGCGCCGAGTGATGGCGGCAACCTGAACGCCAGGACGCCCCAGCGTGGTGAGAGCCTTGGTCAATTCGAGTTCGCGGCCGGCAAAAGCGCCGCTCAACACCTGCAGTTTGGCCTTCGGCAACGCCGTGGCGTTTTCGGGAACGCCGGCGCCGGGGCCCGGGGTCGGGGCGGGGCGTTTGGCCGCAATGGCTTTTGCAGCTTGATCGACCGCGGCGCTGACGCGGCGAATGCGGTCTTCACCCTGTGAACTCGGGGTGATGACCATGGTTTTTTCGAACTCGTCCTGTTCCGTCTCGCCATCCTGGCTGTCCACAAAGCGCAACTGGTGGTGCCCGACGGTGATCACATCGCCATGCTGCATGGCATGTTTCTTGATCAGCTTGCCATTGACGTACGTGCCGTTGGTGCTGTTCAAATCCTCCAGGAAGGAGTCATTGAGAATGTTGATGATGAGCGAGTGGTGGCCACTCACCGCCGGATTGTCGATACGAATATCGTTGTCCGGAAGGCGCCCGATCGTGTAGCGCTCTTTGTTCATGTTGTATTCCGCGAGGACTTGTCCGTCCAAGCTGAGCATCAGGCGTGCCATTCAGACTCCATTTTGCTAGCCGAACCATCCCAAGATTTTGTCAAATATACGCCGGTGCGCCGGGAACGGCTCCTCGACGTGCGCCATAATCACCGAGACATTATCCCGACCACCGTTATCGTTCGACAGCTGTATCAACTGTTTAGCAACAGTATCAAGATTAGCACTAAAGGTGCTGATTGTTAAGTGAATGTCCTCGTCCTCGATCATGTCAGAAAGGCCATCCGAACACAGAACGTAGTAGTCACTTTTCTGTGCCGGCTGCTCATGTATCTCGACCTCGACATTCTGCTCTACCCCGAGAGCACGTGTAACATAATTCTTGTTGGTTGCCCGCTGCGCTTCCTGCTGGGAATAGAAACCCCGATCTACCAGCTCCTGTAGCAGCGAATGATCCAGGGTCATCTGCTCGAAGCGGTTATCGCGCAATCGGTAAACCCGTGAATCCCCCACATGCGCTATGGAAACCTTATTGTCGTGGAACAGGCAGGCGACCACCGTTGTGCCCATACCCTCGCACTGGGGTTGGGTCTTGGACGTGTGATAGATGATCTTGTTGGCCCTGTGAATTGCATCACGCAGGATGATACTGGGTCGGGTCAATCCGGACTCCGCATCGCGGACCGTCAAGTCCTCGCGCACGAACGCGTCGCGGACCAGGTTGATGATGGTCTTCACGGCAATGCCGCTTGCGACCTCGCCGGCGTTGTAGCCCCCCATGCCGTCGGCGAGCACGAACAGGCCGATGTCGGCTTCGCTGCCGATCATGTCCTCGTTGTGTTCGCGGACCTTGCCGGTGTCCGTGAGCGCGACGCTGGCGATTTTCCCCTTCAAACTCATGGGATTTTTTTCGCTTTTTGTGTCATGCACTTCAATTCATTCATGGCGACCCGCTGGCGATTCGCGAGATACAGTCCTCCAACGCTGCGGCCATCTGGGCGCCTGAGTCGTATCGGTCTTCAGGATTCTTGGCCAATGCCCGATCGGTCACGCTCTCGACGCAAGCGGGCAGATCCGGACGGAACGCACGCAACGGCGGATGTGGCGCTTCGGCGATCTGCTGCATCAGGCCGGTCATCGAATCAGCAGTAAACGGAAGCTGGCCGGTTAACAATTGAAATAGGCTAACACCCAGGGAAAACAAGTCCGAGTGACCTGTCACAGTTCGCCCCTCGAGCTGTTCGGGCGACATAAAGGAGGGTGTGCCGAGCACGATTCCGGTACGCGTGGTGCCGGCGCCGCTCAGGCGTGCGATCCCGAAATCAGTGATTTTCAGCGTGTCGGTGCTCGCGTCATACATGAGGTTTGCGGGCTTGATATCGCGATGGACCACCTGCTGCTTGTGCGCGAATCCCAGCGCATCCGCAGTACGGGCAATGACCTGCAGCACTTTGCGCGGCTCCATCAAACTATCTGACTTCGTGAAGTCGCTCAAATGGCGACCCTTCAAGTACTCCATGGCGATATACGCCAGGCCGCGCTCTTCACCGACATCGTAAATCGTCACGATGTTCGGATGATTGAGCCGGCCCGCGGTTTCAGCTTCGCGAAAGAAGCGCGATCGCGCCTCGACCAGCTCAGCATCGCTGAACTCGCTGGCAAGCGGGATGGCTTTGATCGCCACCATGCGATTTATCGCGGTATCGCGTCCGAGATAAACCACTCCCATTGCGCCGCGGCCGATTTCCCGCTCGAGTTGATACCTGCCGAGCCGCTCGGTTTCGGGGATAGCGGCCACAGCGGCTCGATCAGCCGCGGGCGGCGCATCTCGATCCGTCAGGGCTCGCAGTCTGGGCATCGTGGCATCGGTGGCAGCCTGTGGGGGCACGGCATTTGCCGTGGTCGCCGCCTTGGGCTTGTTGCGTTCAAGGTCCATCAGTCGACGCAGTCGCGCCGATACATCCCGATAGGTATTGTCGAACCGAGCCAGGTGGCGGTATACCGCGATCGCCTGCGGCGTCCGCCCTCTTTGTTCCAGCTGATTGGCCAGGGTATAGAGATCGCCCAGCACGGTGGCATTGGGTTTGCGGCCCTTGAGTTCGGCGAAGCGCTGCTCGAAGTTGTCGAGCAAACGCGCCGTATCGCCGGGGGCAACCGCCGTCGACTTGGGGATTTTCAGCGCCACGGCAGGCTTCGCCCAGCGCGACCAAAGGATGAGGCCGCTGCCCGCCGCGAGCAGCAGGGAACCGGGCAGCCACAGCCAGGTATTCAGGTTATTCGCAAGCACTCGGAGCAAGACGCCCGCTGCCAGGACCACAAAGCCCAAAATTGCCGCGATCAGCCCCAATTTGCGCATGCAATAGACATAATCCGAGCCACGAAAGCCCGGCAGTATAGGGGATAGGATTGCAATATCCGCTGCTGATGTCACAAATCGACGTAAGGGAAGCCCATGGCGAGGTCAAAAGAGGTCTTCATCTGCCAGAACTGCGCAGCCTCTTCGCCAAAATGGCAGGGGCAATGCGCCGCCTGCGGCGAGTGGAATACCCTGGTTGCCGAGGTTTTGGCCCCTAATTCCCGCCCGAAGCGTGTCTCGGCTGCCAAGAATGGCGATCTGACGTCTTCACTCGCAGCAGAGGCGATCGTCGAGGTGCCACGGTTGCCGACCGGCTCCACGGAGCTCGATCGGGTCCTGGGCGGCGGCCTCGTTCCCGGCTCCGTGACGTTGATCGGCGGGGACCCCGGGATCGGAAAGTCGACGCTGATGCTTCAGGCGGCCGCCGCGCTCAATCGCTCGGGCGCCGTGCTCTATGCCACCGGCGAGGAGTCTTTGAAGCAGGTCGCACTACGGGCGCGGCGGCTGGGCTTGGAGGCGGCCACCGCACGGTTGATCGCCGAGACCGGGGTCGAAAACATCGTCGCAGCTGCATCCACCCTCGCGGCGCATGTTTTGATCGTGGATTCCATTCAGACCATGTATTCCGAACGCGTGGAGGCGGCGCCGGGCGCCGTCTCGCAGCTGCGGGAGTGCACCGCGGAGCTGGTGCGGTTCGCCAAGCTCAGCGGCACGGCGGTGCTGCTCGTGGGTCATGTCACGAAAGAAGGGCAAATCGCTGGTCCGCGCGTGCTCGAACACATGGTGGATACGGTGCTGTACTTCGAAAGCGATACCGGGAGCCGCTACCGCGTGCTGCGCTCGATTAAAAACCGGTTCGGTGCGGCCAATGAGATCGGAGTATTCGCGATGCTCGAACAAGGGCTGCGTGAGGTAACCAATCCGTCGGCGATTTTTCTGTCCCGCCATGCGGAGCCGGTGTCGGGCAGCGTCATTACCGTCATGCGCGAGGGAACGCGTTCGCTGCTCATCGAAGTGCAGGTGTTGGCCGATGTCGCCTTGAGCGCCAATCCGCGGCGCGTGGCGGTCGGCATCGACGCAAACCGTCTGACCATGCTGCTGGCGGTCGCGCATCGGCACTCGGGACTGCTGCTGCAGGGCCAGGATGTATTCGCCAATGTGGTGGGCGGCGTGCGCCTCACCGAGACTGCCGGCGATCTTGCCATCGTCATGGCGGCGCGCTCCAGCCTCATGGATTTGCCGGTGCCCAATTCGCTGATCGTGTTCGGCGAGTTGGGGCTCGCGGGAGAGATTCGCCCGGTACCGTTTGGCGAAGAGCGGCTGCGCGAGGCCGCAAAACATGGGTTCAAGCAGGCCATCGTGCCCGAGGCGAATGTGCCGAAGCGCTCCCCCGACGGAATGAGCGTGCGCGGAGTTACGCGCTTGAATCAAGCGCTGCAGGCCCCTTAGCCAGCGCTGCAGTCTCCGGCGTTGAGGTCTGCGGCGTTGCGGGCTACGGCGCTAATATCTCCGGCGGCCTGATGCGCACGGTCTTGATGGCATTGTCGCCGGTCTGCAGTACTTCCAGCATGTAGTTCGCCAATTTCAAGGTGGTTCCCGGTTCCGGGATGGTTTCCAGAAACTCCACGATCAATCCGTTCAGGGTTTTCGGCCCGTCGGTCGGCAAATTCCAGCGCATCGAGCGGTTGAGTGCGCGAATCGTGGCTGAGGCGTTGGCGACGAAACTGCCGTCGCTCTCCGCATGCACGTCTTTGTGCATCATGGTGGCAGGATCGGTGGTGAATTCGCCGACGATCTCTTCGAGGATGTCCTCGAGCGTCACCAGGCCCTGGATATCGCCGTATTCATCGACGACGAAGGCCATGCGGCGCCGGTCGCGCTGAAAGTTCAGCAATTGGTTGTTGAGAGTGGTGCCCGACGGAACGAAATACGCCTCGCGCGCGCCTGCGGCCGCAGCCAACGCGTCGCGGTCCAGCCGCCCGCGCGCCAACTCATGCACCACGGCCTTCATGTGCAGCACGCCGATGATGCGATCGATTTCTCCTTGATACACCGGCAAGCGCGTGTGCTGGCTTTGTCGCAGCTGCTCCATCACGCGATCCCAATCATCATCGACGTCGATGCCGACGATCTCATTGCGCGGCACCATGATGTCCTCGACGGTGGCATTCTCGAGATCCAAGATGCTGACGAGCATTTGCTGGTGGCGCCGCGGAATCATGGCGCCGGCCTCGGCGACGACGGTGCGCAATTCTTCGCTGCTCAAGGAGTTCGAGGCTTGCTGCCGCGCCACCCCGAACAGGCGCAGAATCCCATTCGCCAGCAAATTCGTGGCCCAGACGAACGGATACAGCAAGAAAAGCAGCGGCGTGTAGATGTACGCCGCGGGCAGCGCCAGACGCTCCGGGTACAAAGCGCCGAAAGTCTTCGGCGCCACCTCGCAGAAGATCAGCAGCACGAATGCCAGCAGCGCAGCGCCGAAGGCCACCAGGAATTCGCCGCCCAAGCGTAGCGCGATGAAGCCCACCAGAATCGGCGCCGCCACATTGACGAGCGTACTGAGCAATAGGATCAAACCGATCAGCCGGTCGGGACGGGCGAGCAGCCGCTCCGCCAGCCGCGCGCCGCGGCTTCCTTGCTTGGCTCGATGCCGCAGCCGATAACGGTTGAGGCTCATCAGCGCTGTTTCGCTGCCGGCGAAAAACGCGGCGAGAACCAGCAAGCCCGCCAGCGCTCCGAACATTAGTACCAGGGTGGGGTGTGGCATGGATCGGAAATGGGCGAGCGGAGCCTTGAGACTAGCCCCAATGTCGCCCGAATACGTACTCGAGAACGAATTTCACACCGAAATACGCGAGTGCCAGGATCCCGAAACCGCACAATGTCCAGCGCACGGCCGAACGGCCGCGCCAGCCGAAGCGTCTGCGCCCGATGAGCAGCACGCCGAACACCAGCCATGCAATCAGCGACAGGACGGTTTTTTGCACCAGGTTCTGCGTGAACAGATTGGTGACGAACACGAAGCCCGTCAGCAGCGCCAGCGTCAAGAAACCAAAGCCCGCCGCTATCAGCCGAAACATGATTTTTTCCAGTGCATCGAGCGGCGGCAGCGCGCTCGGCAGATCGGCAAGGCGCCGGGTGCGCAGCCGCCGATCCAAAAACACCAGCAACAATGCCGTGGCCGCGGCGGCGAACAGCAGAGCGGCGGCAGCCATGGACAGCAAGATATGCGCCGTGAGCTCCCACCCGCCGGTCGTGACTTCGGCATAGTTGCCGCCGGCGCCGGTCAACGCTGCGCCGACCGCGGCGCTCAACATCAGGATGGCGCCGAGCACGCGGTACTGTTTGTCGATCGAGATCAGGCAGGCCAGCACCGCAAGCGTCCATCCCAATAGCGACAGCGCCTCGAACAGGTCGATGGAGAACGCCCCACGACTGCGCATCATGCGCATGATGGCGTCGCTATGCCCGATGATCGCGATCAGGATCATGACCCAGGCGAAGGGCTCCAAGCGCGGGTTGCGTACACTGCGCAGCATGAGCCAAGCGCCCGCGGCGTAAAGCACGAACAAAGTGATGGCGATGATCACGATAGCCCTGAGGGATGACGCTCCGATAGTTACACAAGTATAATAACCGCAATATGTTTGACCGGCTCACTTCCAGTCTGTCCGCCGCGCTGAAGTCCCTTTCCGGGCGCGGCCGACTCACCGACGACAATATTTCCGACACGGTGCGCGAAGTTCGCCTCGCCCTGCTCGACGCCGACGTGGCGTTGCCCGTAGTGAAGAGTTTCACGGACGCGGTCAAAGCGCGCGCGGTCGGCGTTGAGGTGACGAAGAGCCTGACCCCGGGTCAAGCTTTCATCAAAGTCGTGCATGAGGAATTGACACGCCTGATGGGCGAGCCGAGTACGGGACTCAATTTACGTGCACAGCGGCCCGTGGTCGTGATGCTCGCCGGCCTGCAAGGCGCCGGCAAGACGACCAGCGCCGGCAAACTCGCGCGCTGGCTGATCGAGAAACAGAACAAAAAAGTGCTGATGGTCAGCACCGACGTGTACCGGCCGGCGGCGATACTGCAATTGCAAACCCTGGCCGCGCAAGTCGGCGCGGGCTTCGCAGCGGCGCTTGCCAGCGAGGCGCCGGTGAGCATTGCCAAGCGCGCGTTGACCGAAGCGACATTGCAGGCATACGACGTGCTGCTTCTCGATACGGCGGGACGGCTGCATGTCGATGCGGAGATGATGGCCGAGGTAAGCGAATTGGAAGCTGCCGTTTCGCCTCACGAGCGGCTGTTCGTAGTGGACAGCATGGCGGGGCAGGATGCCGTCAATGCCGCCAAAGCCTTCAAC
>DATMKO010000370.1:0-2617 GCA_035571175.1 Steroidobacteraceae bacterium
GCGATGAACATACTTCCCTTTGTCCTTAAGCCGCGGCGCCCGCGCTTAGAATGGCAATCGAAGATAGCATAATGAGGTTGCCGCCTTGGGCCTGGATCTGATCGATATCGGTTCGAATCTTACGCATGACAGTTTCGCAGCGGATCGTGACAGCGTCATGGCGCGCGCGGCCGAAGCGGGTGTGCATCGTCAAGTGGTCACCGGCGCCGACCTTGCCGGCTCGCGGCAGGCCGCTGCATTGGCAGCCCTGCACCCCGGTCGCTTGTGGAGTACCGCCGGCGTCCACCCCCATCATGCCGCGAGCTTCGCGGTAGCGCAGCGCGCCGCATTGTACGAGCTGTTGACTATGGATCGCGTGGTGGCGGTGGGCGAATGCGGCCTGGACTATTATCGCAACTTTTCGACCCCGGCGGCGCAGCGGGCGGCATTCAGCGCGCAGTTGGAAATCGCCGCCGAGCTGCGCAAACCGGTGTTCCTCCATCAACGCGACGCACACGCCGATTTCACGGCGATTCTCCGCGAGTTTCACGGCAAGCTCCGGGGCGGCGTGGCGCATTGTTTCACCGCAGGCGATTTCGAGCTGGACGAGTACCTGACGCTGGGATTGCACATCGGGATCACGGGCTGGGTTTGCGACGAGCGTCGCGGCCAAGCGCTACGCGCAACGGTGCCGCGGATCCCTGCCGATAGGCTGCTGCTGGAGACCGATGCCCCTTATCTCCTGCCGCGTGACCTCAACCCTAAGCCAAAGTCGCGGCGCAACGAGCCGCGTTTCCTGCCGCATATCGCGCGCGTGGTCGGGGATCTGCGCGGCGAGAGCTTGGCGGACGTGGCCGAGACCAGCACGCGCAATGCCGTGGCGCTGTTTGCGCTTACAGATTCGTGAACAGGTGCGGGCTCGGCCGCAGCTGCGCGACCAGCCGGCCCCAGGCTTCCGTATACGGATTGTGCGCCGCCGATTGCTTGGTGCCGCGATCCAGCGCCGGGAATTCCACTTCGATGCCGTCGAGCATCAACACCCATTTGGGAATGCCCTTGGTGAACTTGCCGACGTTCGAAAACAGCAGCCGCCCTTCCACCGGCACGTCGCCGACGATCGCCTTAACCGCCGCGATTCGATCGTATAGCGCCGGCTGCGGGTTATCAAAGGTGTAGCGATTGCCGCGGCCCATCACCGTCCACTCGCTCATTTGGTCGCCGCCGAAGATCAAACCCGCAACTCGACGGGTATCGAGCACCAGAACCCCGCGCGGGGTCAGGAGCAAGTGGTCGATATGGATGAAGCCGCCCATGCCGTCCGGCACCAGCACCTGGTGCGCCGCGCCGAAGGCAATGCGCTCCAAGCGCGCCAATAGCAAGCGACGCCGCGAGCGGCGCCGGAAGGCGCGCGCACCGAAGAAGCTGGCCGCTCCCAAGAATAGAAGCGCCGCTCCGATCCCAATCCATTGTGGATCGATTGGAATGCTGGTCATTATAGCGTTGCGGCCAGTGCCTCAAGTGTCGGGGGCAGATCCACGCAGTGCCGTGGCAGCTTGAGCAGCTGCGCGAGACTGTGCGGAACAGCCAGCGGCTTAACTATGATGGGCTCTACTATATCGTTGAACTTCGCCGGATGCGCGGTGGCAACCACCACCCAGGGGTGGCCGCGCCGCTCCGCCGCACTCAGGCGGCTGTAGACTTCCGCGGCGGTAGCGGTGTGCGGGCACCATTCGCGTCCGTACTGCATGAAGTCCTCTCCGATACGAGCACGAATTGTAGCGTCATCGACGCTGTCCGCGCTCACTTGTTCGCGTATTGCATCCCATGTCGGATACAGCGCACGCAGCCGCTCCATATTGCTGGGATTGCCGACATCCATCGCGGAGGCCAGCGTCGGAATGCTGGGTCGAGGCTGCCACTTGCCGGTCGCCAGGAAATCAGGAACCGTGCGATTGATGTTATGGGCCAAAATAATGCGCGCAATGGGAAAACCCATGGCGCGCGTCCAGACGGCCGCCAGTGCGTTGCCGAGATTGCCGGCTGGAACGATGTAGGACGGATTCATCCCCGTGCGTATCGAGATATCCACACTGGATGCGATGTAATAAACCATCTGCGGCAGCAGCCGGCCGATATTGATGCTGTTGGCGGAGCTGAACCGATGCCGCCGGCTTAACGTGGGATCGCGGAAAGCATCCTTGACCATTCTCTGACAGTCATCGAAGGTACCGTCGATACGCAGCGACAGCACATTGTCGCCCCAACAGGTCAGTTGCTGCTCCTGTCGCGGACTCACCAATCCTTTCGGGAACAAAATGACCACGCGCGCCCAGGGCCGGCGGTGAAAAGCGGCTGCCACCGCGCCCCCGGTATCGCCCGAGGTCGCCACCAATATCGTCAAGGGTTGCGGACGCGCGGCGCCTTCAAGGCGCTGCAGACTCTCCGCCAGAAATCGCGCCCCGAAGTCCTTGAACGCGGCGGTGGGACCGTGATACAGCTCGAGAACAAATAAGGGATCGCGGCAGGCCTCAATCGATGTCGTGGGCGCGGGAATATGTAGCGCCGCAGCGGCAATTTCACCGAGCAGCGGCTGCAACCGGTCGCCTGCGAAGAATGCCGCCAGGTTCAAGCGGGCGGT
>DATMKO010000371.1:0-9826 GCA_035571175.1 Steroidobacteraceae bacterium
CTGAACGCTGTCGGCCGGCTTCAGTACCCAATGGTTCTCGTTCGGAAAGAACAGCAGCTCGCTGGGCAGGCCTTGGCGCTGCAAGGCGGTAAACACGGCCAGGCCCTGCGCGTACGGAACGCGGAAGTCCTGCTGCCCATGAATCACCAGCATGGGCGTTTTCCATTTGGTCACATGGTCGATGGGGTTGAATTTGGAGTATGCGGCTGGATTCTTGTATTCGGGAGCGGAGAACTCGTGTTCCGGAAACCAGAGTTCTTCGGTCGAGTAATACATGCTGCGCTGGTCGAAGATGCCATCATGGCTGACCAAACACCTGAAGCGATCCGACCACTGACCCGCCATCCAGTTGATCATGAAACCGCCGTAGGATCCTCCCAGAGCGCACATATGCTCGCCATCGAGCCAGGGGTTCGCCTTGAGCGCCGCATCCAGGCCGAGCTTCAAATCCTCGAGCGGCTTGCCGCCCCAGTCGCCGCTGATGGAATCGGTGAATGCCTGGCCGTAGCCGGTGGAGCCGTGAAAGTCGATCATGATCACGCCGTAGCCTGCGCCCGCGAACGCTTCTGCATTCCAGCGCCAGCTCCAGGCATTGCCGAAACTGCCCTGCGGGCCGCCATGAATCAAAAAGGCCACGGGGTATTTGCGCTCTGTCTTGAAATCAACCGGCTTGACGACGTAGCCAAAGACATTCTCGCCGTTCCAGCCGGGAAAACTGAACTGCTGGTATTCGCCGAATTTGCGTTGCTCGAGGACGGCCTGATTCAAGCGGGTCAGCTGCACGGGTTTGCCGCCGTTGAATCCCACCGAATAAAGATCGGCCGGGTTGGCAAGATTGCTGGCGGTGTAAAACACTTTCGATGCGCCCACGCCAAAGCCCTCGACTTCACCCGCGCCGGTGATGGCAGACGCTCGACCGCTGGCCACATCGACCGCCCATAACGGGCGTTGGCCGAGATGATCGGTGGTGGCAAACAGGGTTTTGCCGTCGCGCGACCAGGCGAAGCTGGCGATCGATCGATCCCAATTCTGCGTAAGGGGGCGCTTGACGCCCGATTCCAAGTTGAGCAGTACCAGGTGAAGGCGATCGGATTCGTATCCTGGCTTGTCGGCTGCCACATACGCCAGCTGGACGCCGTCCGGGGAGAATGCCGGCTGCGCGTCCGCGGCCTTGTTATCCGCCGTCAAATTGCGGGGCAGGGCGCCGCCGTCGGCAGGAACCTCGTAAATGTCGAAGTTCGTCGACCATGCCTCGCCGGATGCGGCGCGAACCGAGAATGCCACCTGCGTCCCGTCGGGGCTGAAGACATAGTCTTCCCGGCCGCCGAAGGGTTTTCCCGGAACATCACCGATGCCGCCTGTCAAATTTACGGGCGCCCCGCGCGCAACCCCAGTATTGTCCAGCGTCATTGCAAAAAGCTGCGAGCGCCGGCCATCGCTCCAGGCGTCCCAATGTCTGACAAATAGTTCCTGGTAGAGGACACCGGTCGCCGCGCTGTGAGTAGCGGTCTCCTGGCGCTGCCTGGTGCAGGGCAGATCCGCGCAGTCCAAAAAGACATCGAGACTGACCAATATTCGATCGTCCTTGGGTGAGACGCGAAAGCTGCCGACATCGAGCGGCAAGTTGGTGACCTGCGTGGGGTCGGCCGGCGCGGCGGGGCCCGGCGGTTCGGCGCGCGAACCGCCGCTTGCCGCGGTCCGCCAAACTTGGGAAGAGCCGGTGCGATTGGACAGAAAATAGATGAAGTGCCCATCCAGGCTCCACTGCGCTGCGGAGGCGTTGGCCGAGCCGTCGGTGAGGCGCCGCGGCGTCGCAGCCCGTTTGCCGGTGTCGAGCACCCAGATGCCGGTCCGCCCTTTGTTGGCCTCCATGTCCGTGGAGCGCTGCGTAAAGGCGACGCGTTTGCCCTCCGGTGCCACGGCGACTTCGGAAATCCGCTCCATGCGCACCATGTCCTGCACGCTGAAAGGCTGCGTGGGTTCAACTGCGGTGCCTGTGGCGGCACCGGTCATCGCCGCAAACAGTGAAAGAACCAGGCAGTGGGCAATGCGTTCGGCAGCCATGTGTTGCTCTTTAATTGAGAAGAATGCTGATTGTAGCCTCAAGAACTACCGGTGCGGCCTAACTCTGCAACGATCCGACCCGATCCACATCGGCCAATACATGGCCCTCATGCGACGCGGCTTCCTGCCACTCGCGCAAGCTGGGATCTTCGAGCGCAAACTCAAGGTAGGCAGAGGACGCAGGACTCAATTCGGCGCCATAGGTTTGAAAGCGAAACGTGACCGGCGCGAACATGGCATCGGCGATGCTGAAATCGCCGAACAGCCAGCTGCCGCCCGAGCCAAATTGCTGACGGCAGGCGGCCCAAATCTCATCGATGCGAGCGATATCGGCACAAAGCTGCGGAGTCAACGCAACACGCCGCTTTCTCGCGCGAACGTTCATCGGCATTTCATTGCGAAGAGACTGAAAGCCCGAGTGCATTTCGGCGGCTACCGCGCGCGCCACAGCGCGCGCATGGCGATTCTGCGGCAGTCCGCGGCCCGTGCAATCCGCGGCGTATTCGCAGATGGCGAGGGAATCCCAGATTTTGGCGCTGCCGGCAATCAGCACGGGAACGCGGCGCGACGGCGAAAGCGCGGCAATCTGCGCCTGATAATCGCCGGCGTCCAATGCAATCACATGTTCGCGAAAATCGAAGCCTGCTTTGCGCAAGAATAGCCACGGCCGCAGCGACCAACTGGAGTAGTTTTTGCTGCCAAGCACGAGCAGCGGCGGCGCGCTGTTGGGTTCGCTTACACTCACTGCGCAATTCTAGCAGGCAAAGGTTTGTCGATGATTACACCATTGGTTTTAAGTTTCGATTTGGACGACACATTGTGGCCGGTGGGACCGCTGATGATCGCCGCGGAAAGCGCGATGCTTTCCTGGCTGCGGGAGCGGCACCCGGACATCATGCGCCATCACGACGCAACATCGATGCGGGCGCTGCGCATGCGCGTCGCCGCGCAATTCCCCGAGCGCAGCCACGATTTTACGTTCCTGCGTCGCAGCGCACTCGCGCAGATGTTCAGGGATGCAGGCTACGATGAAAATCACGCCGATACGGCATTCGAAGTGTTCTTCACCGCACGCAACCGGGTGCAGCTGTTCGACGACGTGGAAGCCTCGCTGCAGCGCCTGCGCTTGCGCTATCGCTTGTTCGCCTTGAGCAACGGCAACGCGGATCTCGAGCGTTGCGGAATCGCACATCTATTCGAGGGGCATGTCACCGCCATTGCGGCGGGTGCCGCCAAACCCGCCGCGCGCATCTTCACGCGGCTGCTCGAACTGTCCGGCGTCGAGGCGGCGCGCGTGCTGCATGTCGGCGATGACCCGCACGCGGACGTGGTCGGCGCGATGCAATCCGGGCTGCAAGCGGCATGGCTCAACCGCGATGCGAAACAGTGGCCGGCGGATCTCGAGCCGCCGTCACGCACCATTTCGACGCTCGCGGAAATTCTTTAGCACCAAGCGGATGCACGCATCGGTTAGCAGCCTACCGACCTGATTGCTGATCACAAAAACACTGAAAATATAGGCATTTTCTGACGCCAGTTCGCGTTTTTTGCATTCACTTGGCTGTAGCTTTGTCGATAGGATGGTGTCAGCTCATAAAGGATGCCAAGCATGCAAGCAACGTCCGGGCCTCTGGTAGCGGTGAGTTCGCTGCGCGAATTTTTTCGTGACGCATTTCACACGGCGAGCACGCATCAGCATCTCGACATCGACGAACAGGCCGAGCAGTACGTGGTCAATCTGCTGACCATGTTCTCAAGGGCCGATGCCTTGTACGAGCGCACGCCCGACGGGCTGCGAATCAGGCCGCTGGCGCGGATGCTGGCGGATGCCCTGGAGGCGCCGAGTGCGAGCGCGCGGCAGCGTGGTCTGCAGCGCTTGGGCGATGTGTCCTTGTTCGTCGCCGGGTTCTTCGCGCGCAGCTTCGCGCGCAAGCTGATCGACATCGACTATCACATCGCCATGGGCGGCAATGCATACAGCTCGCTGGCCGACACCTTGCAGCGCTCGTTGTCGGGACGCTGCGTCGCCGGCGTGTACGCGCAGCTCGCGCAGAAATTTCAGGGTTTGGTCGATGCACTGAACGAGGTGAGCGAGACATCCTATCGCCACAGCGATGCAGACATACTGCGCCTCTACGAAATGTGGATGAAGACCGGTAGCCCGCGCGCGCACGGACT
Source organism: Steroidobacteraceae bacterium (assembly GCA_035571175.1). Classification (GTDB taxonomy): domain Bacteria; phylum Pseudomonadota; class Gammaproteobacteria; order Steroidobacterales; family Steroidobacteraceae; genus Bog-1198. Next base: position 4,243 of record DATMKO010000371.1, read on the forward strand.
GCTGCGCCAGTTGGGCGTGCAGCCGGTCACGGCGGGCGGTGCGCGCCGCGAGCACTGATGCATGGTGCTGCGCGGTTTGCAATCGCTTCTCGGCCGTCTGTACGACGTCGAACTGCAGTACGACGTATACGATTTCCTGGTCACCGACCGGCGCGCAGTCGCGGGCCGCGGGCAGGATGCGGATCAGACTGCGACCGAAGAGGAATTGCTGCTTGCCGAAACATCGGACGCCGGCGGCTCACCCGGCGCCGGCGTGGCGCTGTATCTTGATCCGGAAGTTTTGCGCCGCTTGGAGCACGCCGATCCGCATCGCGCATTGACCGAACATAACCTGGCGGACTACTGCACCGCGCTCGAGGGGGTGAGCCATTTCGTGTATTCGACCTGGCGGCTGGAGCGTGATTTGCCGGTGTCGCTTCTGGAGCTCGAAACCCAGGCGGAGGTCGACAAATATGCCGTGACGGTATTTTTGTTGGCCCGCCAAACGGGAGCCATGCTTTACCCGGCGCAAGTGCACGCACGGCTCTTCGACCGCGTCAGATTCGATGCGCGCCTTGAGCCCCATGAATATGAACGCTATAGGACCGCGCATCGCTGCGCAGCGCGTTATTGCCGGCGCCTGGAACGGCGTTTTGTGAATCGCGGGGTGGCGCGAATTGAGGCGATGGTGCGCGAGTTGCGCAGCTTCTATCGCTTGAGGCATGCAGCAAAACTGCGCCACGCATTGGCGTAGTCAGTCCTTGGACTCTTCTTCCTTGTTTTTCTCAGCCTGCTTCTTCAATTTCAGCCACTCGCCGAGCTTGCGCAAATCGGTCTTTGGCTTCTCGGGCTTTTTTCCGAGCTTGCCGCTGTCATAGGGGTCGTAGCCCTTTTTTGCGCCCAACGGATTGACCCTGACCGCGTTGGGCCGGGTGTCTTCGTCGGCGATCGACAGGGCGGGGTGCTCGAGTTTTTGCAGCCGCTGCGTGCTGACTTCCCGGCCAAATGCGCCGGTGGCGATCTGCCATTCCCAAACCGCGTTGCCGCGCTCGTCGAATTTGACCCGGCCGGTGGTTTTTTCACCGGGCTTGCCATCCTTCGAGGACGGTTCCGCCGACCCCGGGGAGCCGGGATTGGACGCTGGTTTTCGCTTATCAGTACTCACGCTACCTTTTTAGGCAATACACGGGTTAAGTCAAGGCGCGGGCGTCGAAAACCCGCGCAGCGTCACATTTGCAGCTGGTATCGGGCGCGGCAAAGACCGAGTGCCGTTTTACCGTCATTCCATGCGCCGCTCATGGTGAGATTGATGGCCTCCTCAAGGGGCAGCCATCTGAGCTCCAAGTCCTCGTCCGCATCAGGCTTTGGAGGCCCGATTTCCAGGTCGCGCGCCAGATACAGGTGGATCAGTTCGGTAAATATTCCTGGTGCTGGAATGAACAGTCCCATTGAGGTCCAGAGTTTGGCCTGCACTCCGGTTTCCTCGGCCAATTCGCGCCTGGCACAGACCTCAGGGGGCTCGCCGGCATCGAGCTTCCCAGCCGGAATTTCCCACAAGAAGTCCTCGACCCCGTGGCGGTACTGGCGCACCACGCAAACGCGGTCACGATCGTCCACGGCGACGACCGCCGCCGCCCCAGGATGGCGGATCAGGTCGATGTCGTACTCGCGGCCGTTCGCATACAGCAGACGTTCGGTGGAGACTTGAACTACGCGGCCGCGATGCTCGAGCCGGGTTTTGACGGTTGTGGGTTTCAACATGGATGGACCTTGGCGTTCAGCTTTGCATTCATGAGGATACGCACGATAGTCTTGGAGTGTGTGATCTGCACCCACGCGCGGCACCGGTGCAATGCGCGATGCTTCCATAGCTTACCGGAGTATTGCGCCGCAATCTGGATATACGTACAGTATCGACTGCCATGATGAAAGCCAAGACAACTGCGTTCGACTCGCTGAATCCCCAGCAGCGTCGCGCCGCAACTTTCGGCACGCCGGTCCCGGACAAGGGAGTCACCGCGGGACCACTGCTCATCCTCGCCGGGGCCGGAACCGGCAAGACCAATACCCTGGCGCATCGCACTGCTCATTTGGTGCTGAATGGCGTGGATCCCTCGCGCATTATGATGCTGACCTTTACGCGTCGCGCCGCTCAGGAAATGATCAAGCGGACTCAAGGCATCGTCGCCGAGGTGCTGTCCGATCGCGGCAAAGCGGGCGATCGCAGCGTGATCTCACGATTGCAATGGGCAGGCACGTTCCATTCTGTGGGCAATCGCATATTGCGGCTGTATGCCAAACATCTGGGGCTCGATCCCAACTACACGGTGCTGGATCGCAGCGATGCCGCGGACCTGATGGACGTGGTGCGCCATGAGCTGGGTTTTTCGGGCAAGGAAAAGCGCTTTCCGCGCAAGGACGCCTGCCTCGCCATCTACTCATATCGCGTCAACACCCGCCTGTCGCTCAAACAAACGCTCGAGGAACAATATCCGTGGTGCCGCGAGTGGGAAGCGGACCTCACGCGTTTGTACCGCGAATACGTGGCCCGCAAACAAAAGAATCGCGCACTGGATTTCGATGACCTGCTGCTCTTCTGGCACGTCATGATGCAAACGCCCGCACTGGCGCAGAGTCTGTCCAAGAACTTCGATCACCTACTGGTCGATGAGTACCAGGACACCAGCACCTTACAGGGCGAAATCATCCACGCGCTGAAACCCGACGGCCAGGGCGTCACCGTGGTCGGCGATGACGCACAGGCCATTTATTCGTTCCGCGCCGCGGCGGTGGAAAACATATTGGGATTTGCCGATCGCTACAAGCCCAAGGCCGATATGGTGGTGCTCGCGCAAAACTATCGTTCGGCCCAGCCGGTCTTGGACACGGCCAATGCGCTGATGTCCGACGGTCCCCGTCAGCATAGAAAAACGCTGCTCGGCACGCGCCAGTCGGGGCAGAAGCCCTACTACGTGGCGCTGGACGATGCGCAAGCTCAAGCCGATTACATCACTGGCAAGATTTTACAGACCCGCGAAATCGGCGGTTCACTTAAACGTCATGCGATCTTGTTCCGCAGCTCGCATCACAGCGACGTGCTGGAAGTCGAGCTCACCAAGAAGAACATTCCGTTCGTCAAATACGGCGGGCTCAAGTTTTTGGAGGCCGCGCATGTCAAGGACATGCTGTCAGTGCTGCGCTGGGCCGACAATCCGCGCAATACGATTGCGGGATTTCGAGTTCTGAAGCTGCTGCCCGGCATCGGTCCGGGACAGGCCAAACAGGCTCTGGAACTCCTGGAGGCGAAAGGATTCGAGGTGAAGAGTTTGGCGTCGTTCGATGCGCCGCAGCCGGTGAAAATGGATTGGAAAAGGTTCTGCGCGCTGTTCGAGAAGCTCGCGGACCCGGCCACACCCTGGCTCGGTCAGGTTGGCCTGGTGAAGGACTGGTACAAGCCGCAGCTGGAAAGGATCTACGACTCCGGCTGGACCCGCATGGGCGACCTCGAACAGCTCGATCAGCTGTCAGGTCAGCACCCCAACCGAGAGCGGTTCTTGACGGAGCTCACCCTGGATCCGCCGGCTGCCACCAGCGGCCAATCTGGCGGCTCCTCCAAGGACGAGGACTACGTCATCCTGTCCACGATTCACTCGGCCAAGGGCCAGGAGTGGGATATCGTTTATGTGTTGAATGTCTCGGACGGAAACTTTCCGTCGGAGTTTGCCACCGGCAATCAACAGATGATCGAGGAGGAGCGCCGCTTGCTGTACGTGGCCATGACCCGCGCCCGAAATGAATTGCACCTGTGTGCGCCGCTCAAATTTGCGGTGACTCAGCAGCCGAAGAACGGCGACGCGCACGTCTACGGAGCGAAGAGCCGCTTCATGACCGACAAAGTACTGGACAGTTTGGAAAAAATATCCGTCCGCACCAGCGTCGGAGTTGAAAATCTAAAAGCCGGCGACACGACCACGGTAGACGTGGTCGCGCAACTCAAGGAAATGTGGTGACCGTGGAGTCGACTCGCGCAGCCCGCGCGAGCGGCTTACCAGCGGCGTGACCCGCCGCCGCCCCCTCCACCCCCGCCGCCACCGCCGCCGCCCGGCTTCGATCGCGGTGCCCGTTCTTGGGCCTCGTTGACCCGCAGCGGACGACCGCCCATCTGAAAGCCATTCGTCTCTTGGATTGCGGTTTGTGCTTCGGCGGCCGGCATATCCACGAATGCAAAGCCGCGCGGACGCCCGGTTTCGCGATCGTTGATGAGTTTGACGGATTCCACTTTGCCGTGTCGCTCGAACAGCCCACGCACTTCTTCTTCTGTCGCTGTGAATGGCAAGTTGCCCACGTAGATCGTCGTCATTCAACTAATCTCACTTCACTTGCGTGCAGTCGCGGGTAGCCCGTACACCACCCCAGCTGACACGCGGTTTCAACACGCAGACACCGCCGCGCAAGTCGCAGCGTCGAGGCCTGTACCTTTAGGTCCGTGCGCCGATGATTTCGAAGCTTAAGGTCGCAAAACGCGCCGCGAAAGATTGGTGAACGAGCCTGGTTGGCGATGCTACCCTTTGATAATAATGTTGGCAAACGCCAGATATACCAGGACTAAATGCCCTATTCGACCTCGAGATAGGCGTAGCCATTGAGTTCGTTTTCGTAGAAGCGCTTCACCGCTTGCGCATCCGTCAGCGACATTCGTCCTTCCTGAATCGCCCGTTCGCAATCCCGCGCGATGGCCGGATATAACTCGTCGGTGTCGTACTCCATGTACTCGAGAACTTTGGTGGCCGTGTCGCCCTTGACGATTTCCTCGATCCACCAGCCGCCGTCTTCCTGCAGCCGAATGTGCACGACGTGAGTATCGCCGAACAGATTGTGCAGATCGCCCAGGGTTTCCTGGTAGGCGCCAACCAGAAAGGCCGCCAGGTAGTAGGGTTCGCCCGGCGTCAGTTCGTGCACCTCCAGCGTGCGCTTCGTGATTCGAGGATGCACGAAGCGATCGATTTTGCCGTCCGAATCGCAGGTGATATCGGCGAGCACGGCGTTGCGCGTCGGGCGTTCCATCAGCCTCTGAATCGGCATTATGGGGAATACCTGCCCGATGGCCCAGCTGTCGGGCAGGGATTGGAACACCGAAAAATTGCAGAAATAGATATCGCTCAACATGTCTTCGAGATTTTCCAGCTCTTCGGGAACGCGATCGAGCTTGCGGCAGTAGTCGCGGATCTTGGCGCAAGTGGCCCAGTAGAGCTTTTCCGCCAGGCCGCGGAACTCGAGACTCAGATATCCAAGGTTGAACATTTGCAGCGCCTGCTCGCGCGCCTGCAGTCCGTCGTGATAACACTCGACCAAGCGGCGTTCGTTCACTGATCGGTAGCTATCGAACAAATCAAGCACCGGTTGCGGCAGTTCTTCCGACCCGTGATAGTCCTCTTCGGGGCGGCCCGATACTTTGAACTGGTCCAGTTTGGAGGAGCCCAAGGTATCGAACACCAACAGGCTGTGATGGGCGGCGATCGCGCGGCCCGATTCGCTCACTATCATCGGATGCGGGACGTCGCGCGCATCGCATACGCTCTTGATGCGATATACCACGTCGCTCGCA
>DATMKO010000372.1:0-4238 GCA_035571175.1 Steroidobacteraceae bacterium
GAGACGCTTTTTCTCCAAGCGCCAGCCGCGCGATAACCCTCCGGGTATTTCCCGCAACACAAAGCGGTAAATGCTTTCGCCCATGCGCGCACTGGCGCTGTCTTCCGGTGTCGCCACCTGCACATGATGACCGCGATTGTGCTCGACGCTGAAATGCCCGTAGCCCACCAGCGCCAGCGCTACCTGCGCGGCTACGCGATCGACCACGCTGTGCTTGTGGCCGAGCTCGTGCCCCAGCAAAATCGCGTCGGCACTCGTAATACCGACCGACAACGCGAAACCGATATACGCCCACCAAGGAATGCTGTGTGTGCCGACAAGCCAGACGCTGGCAATGAAACTGACGTAAAGCAGAAAGATGTCGGCATACAGGAGCGAGCGATAATACGGGTCCGCGGCCAGCAGGGGTACGATGGCGTCGGGCGGGTTGTGCGAATCCTCGCCGAACAATCCGTCGACGATTGGGATCAGCACAAACACGTAAGCAAGGGGCACGAACAACGCCCACGGCTGTGCGCCGCTGGCAAAATACAAAAGCACGGTCGCAATCCCTAGAAACGGACCGATGAAGGCGGCGAGCCAGGCGTAGCGCTTCGGATCTTTATAGCGAACCGTCTGCCCATCTGCCGAATGCGCGACAAACTCCATCGCATTTCTCCCGCCGAATTCAATATCTGGCTGCCGGGATTATCCCACTGCTTTTGGTGCAAAAAAAGCCTGCAGCTTGGGCGACGGCTTGATAGCCGCGCGCTGCGCTCGCATTTCGTTGAATGCGCCGCTCGCGGCATCCAGGGCCGCGTCGATATCGCCATCCGTCATGGCGGCACTCAGGAACATATTGTGCCAGGGGTGCACATAGACGCCGCGCTTGAGCATTGCGCTGGACCAGTAAAAGCCCAATCGCAAATCAGGATCCTCGTCGAACAGAAACAGGGGCATTTGCGCGGGGCCCGTCTGCCGAAGACCGAATCCAGAGGACGAAGCGCGTTCCTGCAGCCCATCGCGGAGTTTCTGTCCCAAGCGCTGTATGCGCTCGAGATAGTCGCTGGTGTTGACCAATCGCAGAGTGGCAAGGCCTGCGGCCATTGGCGATCCGGCGTACCAGAACGAACCGGTTACGAAAATCGAGGCGGCGGCTGCGCGCGCCTTATCAGACCCCAGCAGGGCCGAGATCGGATGGCCGTTGGCAATGCATTTGCCCCAGCTCGAGAGATCCGGCTGCACGCCGGCGATCGACCAGGAACAGTCTCTTGCGAGGCGCAATCCACCGCGAACGTCGTCGACCACAAGCAGTGCGCCGCGCTCGTCGCATAGCTCGCGCGCCCGTCGCGCATAGGCCGGAGCCGGCATCGCTTGATCGACGAACGCATCGTGTTTGAAGGGTGAAGCAAAAATTGCGGCGAGATCGCCGCCGGCGCGAGCCACGGCTGCTTCCAGGCTCTCGACATCGTTGTAGCTGCAAAAGATCTGATTTGCCCGATCTTCGGGCGTCGTGCCGGCAGGCCGCGGCGTACACCACGGTGCGGCGCCGTGATAGGTGCCTTTGGCAATCACCAGCGTCTTTCGCCGCGTGTGCGCGCGCGCTGTCACCAGCGCCATGGTGGTGGCATCGGTGCCGTTTTTGCAGAACATGGCCCACTGCGCATGTTTCACCATGGCGGTCATGCTCTCCGCGAGCTCGACCATCAACTCCGTGGGCCCGGTGAGCGGGTCGCCGCGGCGCATCTGCGCGACTGCCGCCGCGTCTATTGCCTCGTGCGCATAGCCGAACAGCTGCGGACCATAGGCGCACATGAGATCAAGGTAGCGGCTGCCGTCGACGTCCCAAAGATAGGCACCCTCGCCGCGGGAAAAGAACTGCGGATAATCATCGGGCAAAAGGGCGGTCGATTGATGGCCGTACATTCCCCCGGGGATCACGGCCTCCGCGCGTCGGCGCAATTCGAGATCTTGGCGATTTGATGCTGCCATTGTCCACTCCAATGTAGAATCGCTGCCAATTGTACAAGTATAGCCACAATGAATAGGGCGCAGCCCGGGGTTTGGATCGGTCCGCGGCCCACAGCGATGCAGATTGCCGCCATTGTGTTCGTCGGCACAATCGGCATTTTGATCCCCGGCGTCCAGCCGATCGTGCTGGGCGCATTGCTGGCGCAGCGGCACATCAGCTTGTCGCAGCTGGGGACGACCGCCTCGGTCGAACTGCTCGCCATGGGCTTGGCCGCCGCGTTGGGAGCCGCACTTCTGCCTTCGCGGCGGCTGCGCGCCATCGGCATCGGCGCGAGTCTGGTGCTTGCGCTTGGCAACTATCTCACGCCGCTCGCCGCAGCCGAATCAATAACAGCATTGCGGGCGCTCACCGGCGCCGCGGGCGGTGTTCTAATCGGGGTGACGGCATGCATGATTGCGCGCTCGGCTGCTCCGGAGCGCTGGGCGGGGATTTATTTGAGCGTGCAAACTCTCGCTCAGTTCATCTTCGCCGCGGTCATGACCGCATGGATCGATCCGAGTCGCGCCGTGCAAGGCGACTTTGGCATGTTGGCCATCGCCGGCTTGATTTGTGCAGTCGCCTCGTTCGCCTTACCGAGCGCGTTTCAAGCCCTGCCGACGCCATTGGGGAAGGGCGGCTTCGTGATGCCGCCGCCGCGGGCTCTTGCCGCGCTTGCTTGCGTTTTTCTGGTGCTGATGTTCATCGTCAGCATTTGGGTTTATTACGATCCCATTGCCCGTCAAGCGGGGTTGTCGTCCCACATTTCTGACACCGCGGTGTACGTGTCGCTGGCATTTCAGGTGCTCGGAGGCACTGTTGCGACGCTGTCTGCAGGCCGTCTGCGGTGGTTTCCGGTATTTGTGATTTGTGCGGCCGTGGATCTGGGCATGATCGCGCTGCTCGGCACACATCTCTCCGCGCTGGTTTTTATCATCGATGCCGCGGTATTCGGATTCATCTGGCTGTTCATCCTGCCGTATCTCGTGCCGATGATCATCGAAGCCGACCCGACCAGGCGCTCGGCAGTTTTTGCCAGCGGCGTCGGCCTGCTCGGCTCCAGCGTGGGGCCCACCATGGTTGGCTTGATAGTCAGTCCGGACGACACTCAGGGCGCCTTGTGGTTCGGCGCCGCCTGTCTTTTATGCAGTTTAGCGATTGCCATCGGATTGCGGTATCTGCGGCCGCGATCACCGCAATTCTAAGATCCGGTCTTCTGATCCGCGCGCCATTTGACAACGGCAGCCATGGTGTTTTCCACGTGTTTATCCGGGTTCAACGCGGTGTATGCGTAGATGATTTTGCCGGTTGGCGCGATTACGTAAGAGGTGCGATCGGAGTATGAGGTGATATAAAACAGCCTCGCGTCGTACTCCTTCGTGATCTTCAAGTCCGCGTCCGAAGCCACGGCAAATTTGCTGCGGCAATCGCTCACCGAAAATTTGTTCAGCGTATCGATGGTGTCGTGCGACACGCCTATGACGGTGGCGCCCAGGGCCTTGAACTTGTCGGTCGCCTCGGCAAATTCATGGGCCTCGACAGTGCAGCCTTTGCTGAATGCGGCGGGGTAAAAATACAACACGACCGGGCCGGACTTCAGCGCGTCAGCCAGGGAAAATTTGAACGGCACGCCGCCAAGTGTGGCTTGCGTAGTGAAATCAGGGGCCGGATCGCCGCGATTCAAGGCCGCGTAAAGCGGCGCTGCGAGACCCAAGCAACCCAAAGCCAGAGTGATGAGGCGCTTCATATTTAGATTCCTTGCTGACGTCGTCTTCATTATAGATCAGCGGCCGCCGGCTATTGGTTCGCGAAAAACGACCTGACAGCCGTAAAGCAGAAGGGCGCCACCAGCGTCGCATGATAGGCTTCGGCGACCGCAAACGCTCCGCCGTCGGTGGCGCCCTGGGCCACGGCATTCGCCGCAACCAATGCTTTTGCCGCCTCAAAACCCTGCTTGAGATCGCCATAAGGATCATTGGGCACTACAGCGGATTCCAGATCGAGCACGCCGATGGCTGCGGATGGCGGCGCGTGTGAGGCCCAGTAGTCCTGCATCAGCGCAGTGTTGAGCCAGAAGACCAGCGGGTCGACATCGCCGCCGCAGAGCAGCACCGGAACGGTCGGCACCCAGGCGCGCAAATCATTCAATTGCAAAGCCTGTCGCCAAGGCAGCCCGGGAGTAGCGGCGGCAACTCCTGTGGTAATCGTCGGATACCCACCATCCGGATTCGACTGCGCATCCTGCAGGTAG
>DATMKO010000373.1:0-17672 GCA_035571175.1 Steroidobacteraceae bacterium
GGGCCGTTGACGCGGCCATAGATGCCGCCGTCCTGCCGAAAAAATGACGCTACGTCGTAGCGACCGTGGCGCAACAGGTAGTAGTCCACCAAATTGATCGCCGTCCAAGGGACCAGCACGTACAGCAAGGCCAGGATGAAGCTTTCGTAGTTGGCCAGAAACGATTCCTGGCTGAGCAGCGCGCCGGCAACCGCAAATCCGAACAGAATGATCGACACCATCACGCGGGCCCTGGGGCCGGGCGACCAGGATGGAATCAGTGTCTGCCCGAAGGTGAGAGTCGAGAGCGCGCCACAGTAGAGGTTTATGGCATTGGCGGACGCGATGCTCACCGCGAACACGATCAGCACCAGTGGGGTGATGCCGTGAGTGAGTGTGGCAAATCCCGCCACCAGGCTGCCCTTGGGCGAAGCCAGGCCCACCATCGCCCCCAGTATCATCGGCAGCAGCGATCCCAAGGTACAGCCCCAGTAGCTGGCCCAGAAAGCCGGACGCACGCCGGTGTCCCGCGGCATGTAGCGCGTGTAGTCGGATACATAGGGCGCGTAGGCGATCTGCCACACCGCGGCCGCGGATATGGTGCCCAGGAAACCGGACCAATTGAATGCATTGCGACTCAGGAAATTCGCCGGCAGTCCGTGCACCCAGACGATCCATCCGATGGCAAGCAACAAGACTGCGCCCGCGACATAGGACATGAGGCGGGTGTAGGCATGGATCCAGTCGTAGCCATAGATCGCGGCAAGCACGCTGAGGATGCCGACCACGATGATACCGGGAGTCTCCGTGACGCCGGGCAGCACGCCGGCGAGGGACTCGCCGCATAGCACCAGATTCGATGCGAGAAATCCGACGTACATGACGATGACGATGCCCACCACCAGCAGCGATCCCAAGGAGCCGAATTGCCCGCGGGTTTGCACCATTTGCGGCACGCCCAGCGTCGGACCCTGCGCCGCATGCAAGGCCATGAAAATCGCGCCGACCATGTTGCCGACCACCAGAGCCAATACCGCGGAGGTAAACGGCAGCGCGAATGTGGTCACGGCCAGTCCGCCGGTAACCACCGTCAACAACATGATGTTCGACCCGAACCACACGGTAAAAAGATCGCGCGCCGTGCCGTGACGCTGATCCAAACCAATGGGTTGGATCGTGCTGATCTCCAACTGCGTTGCGTGTTCGCGCTTGGCTGCGTCTGCTGCTTTCATTCAGTCCGGCACAAGGCGTTGGGTTACTCCGAAAAAAGAGCGGCAATGCGCGGCAAACTCGAGCGCCATGGGGCTCAAGTTGCGGCCAGCCAGGGTCGCGAGAACGAGGCGGCTGTTCTTCACAGCATCGCTCAAGGGCCGGGCCAGCAGCGCGCGGCCGTCATAGGTCATGTTATTGGCAGGCTTGGTGGCCAAAATGCTGTAACCCAATCCATGCCCGACGAAGCCGCGAACCATTTCCGGAGACCGGGTGTGAAAGCCCACCTGCGGCTCGAGACCCAGATCCTTGAACAACGACAGGAAATAACTGCGGCTCGGCTCCAGATCGAGCAGCACCAAGGGTTCATGCAGCAGATCACGCAATGCGATGCTCGGCTTCTGACCCAGCGGATGGCCGTCGGGCAGCAGCACGTACGGCGTCAATTCGGCCAATGGAGACACGCGCAGGCCATCACCGAGACCGATTTCGTAAAGCAGTGCGATCTCCATGTCGCTGCGCTTGAGGCTTGCAATCAGATGATCCTGATCCGCCTCCAGCAGCGTGAGTGCGATGCCGGGATGTAATTTCGTGAGGCGCGCGACCAGCGCCGGCATCACATAGGGTGCGAGCATCTGGTGGCAGCCGATTGACAGCGGCTGTCCCGCTGCAGAACCGCGGGGGTGTCGCCGCTGGTGGAATCGCCGCGGCACTCCGTACGCACGATTGGCATAGATCAACGGCGCCCCGCCGCCGGCCACGAAAATATCCTGCACCGAGCCGAACACCACGAAATGCGATCCGACGCGCTCGCTGGCGGTGACGCGACAGTCGAACGCAACCAAGGCGTCGACTACGCGCGGCGCTCCGGTGACTTGCGTGGTCCACTCGGTGCAATTGAATCTCGCGGCACCGCGCGCGCCGCGCCGGCCCGCAAAGTTGTCCGAAATGTGGGATTGGTCGTCGCGCAGGACATTCACGCAGAAAACGCCGTTCTCGAGCAATGCCGTGGCGACCGAGCTCTTATGATGGATGCAGACCAGCAAGGTGGGCTGCGGCGTATCGGCAGACACCGACACCATGGCGGACACCGTGATTCCGTGCCGGCCGGCGGCCCCATCGGTGGTGACCACATTTACGGTACAGGCGGCGTGGCTCATCCCCAGCAGGAACCGCTGACGCAGCGCGTGATCCGAAGCAGCAGGCGGCACGCTGGCTTGCGAGTCGCTCATTACGCTGCAGCGGCGCGGTCGCCGGCTATGCGATCAACAAATCGGCGGCTTTCCTGACGAATTGAAGCGACCCATCCCCAGCGAAAATTCGGGCGGCGACCTGCGTGATTCGAGTTTAGCATGGCGAGCGCGAAAGCCAGGAACGGACCAGATTGACAAGCCCCAAAGCAGTGCGTACATTCCTGCGCCTCGCGTACGGCGGACCCATCTTGCCCAGGTGGCGGAACTGGTAGACGCGCTGGTTTCAGGTACCAGTGAAGCAATTCGTGGAGGTTCGAGTCCTCTCCTGGGCACCACCACAATCTGCGCGCGCGTTCACTGCCGCGAGGCGCGGCGAATTCCGGAAGTGGTCAGGAACCTCTCTTCGGCGAAGCGCACGAGGTCGCGGCCATCGTTTTTCGCGACATACAATGCGGCATCCGCGCGCGCTACCAACTCATCCAGCGAGCGCGTGGGTTTTTCATTCATTGCGAGGCCGGCGCTCAAGGTGACGCGCAGTCCCGCGCCGGATGGCGGCAGCACAATCCCAAACACCAGGGTGCGCAGGCGCTCGAGAGCGGTGATTGCGACATCTGCGGTCGCCTCGGGCATGACGAGCAGGAACTCCTCGCCGCCCCACCGTCCCAGCACATCGCCGGCGCGCAGTGACTCGCGCCCCATGCGGGCGAACTCCTTCAAAACATAGTCGCCCGTGGCATGACCGCAGCGATCGTTGATGAATTTGAAGTGATCCATATCGATGATCGCGATGGTCAAGGGCTGCTGCGTTGCGTTGGCCTCGGTCAGCGCGGCGCTCGCCAACTCCACGGTGCGGCGCCGGTTGGGCAATCCAGTCAATCCGTCGGTGCTCGCCAGGCGCACCAACTGCTGGCGGAAACGCAGGTTGGTCACCAGGAAATAAATGAGCAGCGCAATCACCAGCACGCCCGACACAGCCGCAATGGCATTCCAGCGCAATTGCTGCGCTTGACGCTGCGAGCGCTCCTGGGATAGGTCCAGTTCCCGCTTCAACAAACCGTTTTGCTCGATCTCACGGTCGGTCTCGAAGCGCGCGCGCAGCGCCGCAGCTTGCTTGTTTCGATCGCCGTCGTTGGTGGCGGTGTAGCGGCGCAGGTATTCGGCCAGGTCCGAGTAGGCGTCGCGGTAATTGCCGAGCGCCGCGTTGGTGCGGGCGCGCCACTGGTACAGGTCGGCCACCCGTCGCGGCTGCACATCGGTGCCGCCATGATCGAGGACTTCATTCAACGTCGCGAGCGCTTTCTCAGGATGGCCTTCCGCGAGATCGATGCGCGCCAGCAGCGCCTGCGTTTCCTTCATCTGGTCCCAGAACTTCGACGCGATGAACGTGGGCAAAGCGGCCCGGCACGCTGTCTTCGCGTTGCCGAGCTGGCCTAGCTCGACGCGCGCTTCGCAAATGTGCAGATCGGCGAAAGCGACGCCCTGGGCATCGTCCAATTGCGCGCTGAGCTTTCGAGCCTCGCCAAATTCATCGAGAGCCTCGGCATGCTTGCCCATCAATACCAGAATTCTGCCGCGCAGAAATCTGTTGACCGAAAGCGCCAGCGGCGCGTGCTGGGCGATGTCCCAATCGACTGCTTCCTGGTTGAGCGCCAGCGCCTGCGGGTAATCTCCCATACCGCGCAGCACGGTGGATAACACACTCGCGGCCAGCACCCGCGGCTCGTTGAACGCGGGCGCCGCGCTGGCGTTGTAGGCCTGCGTCAGGCTGCCGATCGCCAAATCTTCTCGGTTTTCCCGGTACTGCAGCAAACCGCGGCCGATGAGCAGGCAAATGTCCGCAAGGGATCCGCGTTTCTGGGCGGATTGCGCCGCTTCGGTGGCCGTGACCGCCGCGGCGATGCCCGCTTGGTCATAGACGTTTTCCGCATACGTTGACAGCAAGTCGACGCGCACCGGGTCGGTATTATCGGTGGCGAACTTCAGCCCGTTGAAGACGGCGTCTCGTGCCTTTGACTCCAACTCCAAGATGCTGAAAGCCTGCGCCTGCACGCCGTACAGAGACGCCAACCGCCGCGGATTGGGGTGCGCCAAGCCGGCCTCAGTATCCAGCAGCAGCTGAACTTTCTTCAGTGCCGCATGTGCGTCCTGATCGACCAGCGTCTGTAATGCGCGTATTGCCGGGTCGGCACTGGGCAGACAGGCGGCCGGCGCCGACACCGGACCAAAAGTCCATGCAACCAGCAGCGCCGCGCAAAGCCGCCCCACCCCCGCTCGGGAGGCGCGCCGGCCCGAATAAATGGACGTACACATGTGTGAGGAGAAATTACGGGTTTCCCCGAATTCGTACGCCACCGAATGTCACGGTTTTCACCGCAGAGCATCGCGCGACGCAGTGCTCAGCGGGCCAATGTGACCCAACTCTCAGGCCAATCGGCCGAGCTGCGAACGTTCTGGTGGCAAGCTGGCTTTAAGTGGGGCATATTGCTCATATATCTTGCCGCGCAACAACAACGAAAAGGAACGGGCTGCTTATGTCATCCACGTTTTTTGATCGCGAAAGCACGATAGCCGGGCCCGGCTTCAACCGCTTCATGGTGCCGCCCGCCGCCCTTGCGGTGCACCTCTGCATCGGCCAAGCCTACGCGTTCTCGACCTTCAACCTGCCGCTCACCAAGCTGATCGGCATCACCAAGTCGGCCCCGGGAGACTGGAATCTGACGGAACTGGGTTGGATTTTCTCGATAGCCATTCTCTTTCTCGGTTCAGCGGCCGCCGTGTTCGGACGCTGGGTGGAACGCGTCGGACCGCGCAAATCGATGTTCGTAGCGGCGCTGTGTTTCGGCGGCGGATTTCTGGTGTCCGCGGTGGGCATTCATCTGCACCAGCTGTGGATCATTTACCTGGGCTACGGCGTGCTCGGCGGCTGCGGGCTTGGCATCGGCTACATCTCGCCGGTTTCGACCCTGATCAAATGGTTCCCCGACCGCCCAGGGATGGCCACGGGTATGGCGATCATGGGTTTTGGCGGTGGTGCGTTCATTGCCGCGCCGCTGTCCGTGCTGCTGATGACGCATTTCAAAACCGCAACGTCCAATGGCGTGCTCGAAACCTTCGTCACCATGGGCGTGATCTACTTCATGTTCATGATGATCGGGGTGTTTTCGGTGCGGGTGCCTGCCGATGATTGGAAACCTGCCGGCTGGACTGCGCCCGCCCAGCCCAAGAAGCTGGTGACGACAGCCAACGTAGCGGTCGAGGCGGCTTGGCGGACGCCGCAGTTCTGGCTGCTGTGGGTGGTGCTATGCATGAACGTGACCGCCGGCATCGGCGTCTTGGGTCAGGCCTCGCCGATGATCCAGGAAATGTTCCCTGGCCGGGTATCTCCTGCCGCCGCTGCGGGTTTCGTCGGCTTGATCAGCCTGTTCAACATGATTGGTAGATTCTTTTGGGCCTCCACCTCCGACTACATCGGCCGCCGCAACACCTACATGGTGTTCTTCCTGCTCGGCATTGCGTTGTATGCCGCGGTACCGACGCTGGGCCATATCGGCTCGACTGCTTTGTTCGTTGCCGCCTTCTGCGTCATTCTTTCAATGTACGGCGGCGGTTTTGCCACCATCCCGGCCTACCTGCGGGATATGTTCGGCACCTATCAGGTCGGCGCCATTCATGGCCGGCTGCTCACCGCTTGGTCGGTGGCCGGCGTGCTGGGGCCGGTTCTCGTGAATTACATTCGCCAGTACCAGATCGACAACGGCGTGCCCAAAGCGCAGGCCTATTCGATCACCATGTACATCATGTGCGGATTATTGTTGGTCGGATTCTTGTGCAATTTCGCGATGCGCGCGGTCGATGCGAAATACTATTACCAAGCTCCAATGACCCCCGGGAGACACCCATCATGAAACTTCGACTCGCCGTGCTGTGGATCGCGGTTGGAATCCCGCTGGCGTGGGGAGTGTTTAAAACGCTGCAGAACGCGATGAAGTTGTTTCAGTAGCCACACGCGGCAAACGCCGCTTCAAACGGAGTCATCCATGCACATCCACCTGGGTCTCGCGCCGCTGGTTTCGCTCATCGCCGGCATCCTCATTCTGGTGATGCCGAAACTGCTGAACTACATTGTCGCCCTGTACTTGATCGCCATCGGGTTGATCGGCTTGTTCGGCGCCGGCGGCGAATTACACTTCGTATAGAACGCGCCGACTGGGGCGTCGGCTCAATCGAAGGGATTCTTGCGAATGATGGTTTGGTCGCGATCCGGACCGGTGGAAATGATGGTGATCGGCACACCGACCAAAGCCTGCAGTCGCTCCAAGTAGCTCCGGGCGTTTGCCGGCAGATCCTCGTAGCGCGTAATGCCGACGCTGCTTTCCTGCCAGCCGGGCCACTCTTCGTACACCGGTTCGCACTCTGCGAAGTTCTCCGACAGCAAGGGCGGGGAGCTGCTGATGCCGTCGGCGGTTCTGTAGCCCACGCAAACGCGAATTGTGTCGAGGCCATCGAGCACATCGAGTTTGGTCACGCACAGCATGGAGCAGCTGCTGTGCACGATGGATCGCCGCAAGACTACCGCATCGAACCAGCCGCAGCGCCTGCGTCGCCCGGTAACGGCGCCAAATTCATGGCCGACACGGGATAAATGCTCGCCGTACTCGTCGAACAGCTCGGTCGGAAACGGACCCGCACCGACGCGGGTGGCATAGGCTTTGACGATGCCGAGCACCTCGTGCAGCCTTCTGGGACCCAAGCCCGTGCCGGCCGCGGCACCGCCCGCAGTGGTGGTGGAAGATGTGACGTAGGGATAAGTGCCGAGATCGACGTCCAGCATGGCCCCCTGCGCGCCCTCGAACAGCACATTGCGGCCGTCGATACTCAATTGTTCGAGGATGCCGGTAACGTCCGCAACCAGCGGTTTCAGGCGCTCGCCGAGTTCCAAGTTCGATTCCAACACCTGCTGGAAATCCACCGGCGCCGTTTGGTAATAGCGCTGCAGAACAAAGTTGTGGTAGTCCAGAATCTCGCCCAATTTCGCCGCGAAGCGCTCGCGATGGAATAGATCCGCGACCCGCAGCGCGCGGCGCGCCACCTTGTCCTCGTAGGCAGGGCCGATTCCGCGGCCGGTCGTGCCGATCGCCTTGGCACCCTGTGCCTTCTCGCGCGCGCGGTCGAGGGAAATGTGCGAGGAGAGAATCAGCGGGCAGGCGGGGCTCACGCGCAGGCGCTCGAACACCGGCACTCCCTGCCCGATCAGCATCTCGGCCTCTTTGAAAAACGCCTCGAGCGACAGCACCACGCCGTTGCCGATCAAACATTGCACGTGCGGGTGCAGGATTCCGGAGGGGATCAGCGACAGCACGGTTTTCTTGCCGCCGATGACCAAGGTGTGTCCGGCGTTGTGGCCGCCCTGGAAACGCACCACTGCCTGCGCCTGATCGGTCAATAGATCGACGAGTTTGCCCTTGCCTTCATCGCCCCACTGCAGACCGATCAAAACCAGGTTCTTACCCATTGCGCGCCATCCACAGCAATGCGAGTCCGGCCACCATGCTGATGAGTCCTCCCCAGCGCAGCTGCGACGGCTCGGTTGCCGCGAGCTTCGCCATCAAGCGCTGCGCTGCGGCCGGGTTGACAAAAGGCACTATGCCTTCGAGTACCAAGTACAAGGCGAAGGCGCCGCCCAGGTAGCGCGCAAGTTCGGACCAACCAATGTCCATCATCGTGTAGGTCTAGCGCTGTGGCGGCTGCGGCTGCGGCTTATTGAAATACTTGAAGTAGGCATTGTCGGGGGCAACCAGCAGCACATCGCCTTGCGTGCCGATCGACTCGCGATAGGTCTGCATGCTGCGATAGAAGCTATAGAACTCGGCGTTCTTTGAATACGACTTGGCATACACCTCGCTCGCGGACGCATCACCCTGACCGCGAATCTGTCCGGCCTGGCGTGCGGCATCCGCCAGGATCTGCGTCTGTTCCTTGTTGGCTTCGGCGCGGGTGCGCTCCGCGACCTCGACGCCTTCGGCGCGCAGCTTGGCGGCCTGCGCCTTGAATGAGGCGCGCATGCGGTCGAACACCGAGTCCTGCACCTGCTGCGGCAGATCGATCTTGGTGATGCGCACATCGACGAGTTCGACGCCAAGCTGCTCGGCGAGCGGCCGCGCCGTTTTCATCATGGCGCCGGTGAATTCGGCGCGCTCGGCCGTGATCACCTGCTGCAGGGTACGCTGCGTGACCACGCTTTTGATGCTGTCCTTGACGGTCTCGCCGAGGCGCGCATTGGCCACCTCCTCGCTGCCGCCTGCCGTTTCGTAGTAGCGGCGCAAATTATCGATGCGCCACTTGACGTAGAAATCCACATTCAGCTGTTCCTGCTCCAGCGTCAGGAAATGCTCCGCAGGATACATCTGCGTGAGGATGCGCTTGTCGAAGCGGGTGACTTCGTTGACCAGGGGAATTCGAAAGTGCAGCCCGGGTTCAAAATTCGATTCCACGATATTGCCGCCGGTCGATTTGATCGCGAGTTGTCCCTCGCCAACCGTGAACATGCTGGCGCGCGCCACTAAAATGACGGCGACCAGTCCCAGCAAGATGTACAGCAGTCGGTTTTGCATCAGCGTTGTCCACGCGCGCGCGCCGGATCCTCGGCGGGGGAGACCTGGATCTCAGGCAGCCGCTGCGGAGCGACGGTCATGGTGTCGTTGGGCATGGAGATGGCGTCGCGTCCCGGTGCGATGAGCTTATCGAGCGGCAAATACAGCAAGCTGTTGCCGGTTTTGGCATCGACGATGACCTTGCGCGAGTTCTTGTAGACATTTTCCATGGTCTCGAGGTACATGCGCTCGCGCGTGACCGCGGGCGCGTGCTCATACTGTGCGAGGACCTGGTCGAAGCGCGAGGTTTCGCCCTGCGCCAAGGCAAGCACCTGCAGGCGATAGGCCTCGGCATCGAGCAGATTCTTGGCGGCCTGGCCGCGGGCGCGCGGCACCACATCGTTGCGATAGGTCTCCGCATCCTGCTGATAGCGCTGCCGGTCCTTGCCCGCCTTGATGGCATCGCGCTGCGCATCCTGCACCGGCTCGGGCACGATCACATCCCCGAGTTTGACGCTGATGATGCGGATGCCCATGTCGTAGTTATCGAGCGTACGCTGCAGCACCACGCGAGCGCGGTCGGTGATCGACGGATCGAATGCCAGCGCCTTATCGAGCGAGGCCTGGCCCACCGCCTCGCGCATGGCGCTCTCGCTGACCTGAACCAGCGTCTCCTCGACGTCCTTCACTCGGAACAAGTACTTGAAGGGATCGGGCTGCGTGTACTGAACGGCGGACTTGACCTCGACCAGGTTGGTGTCGGCCGTGAGCATTCTGGCATCGTCGGTGACGCTGTACTGCTGCGACACATTCACGATGCGCTTTTGTTCAATCGGCCAGGGCAGATGCCAGTTATAGCCGGGACCCGTGGTCTGCACATACTTGCCGAAGCGCAGGATTACTGCGCGTTCCTGCGCGTCGACACGGTACAAGCCGCTGCCGATCCACACCGCGCCGATCAGGACCAGAATGCTGCCCAGGCTGCGATTGAAGCCGGGAGAACCCTGCCCGCCTCCGATCCCGCCGCCGCCGCCGCGCCCAAACAACGATGCCAAGCGGCGCTGAAAATTGCGCAGCACGTCGTCCAGATCGTTCTGCGATTGTTGCGGGCGGTTCCAAGGATTGCGTTTTTCCCCGCCAGGTTCGTTCCAAGCCATCAGTTATGCCTAGTTAAAAGTTGCGCAGTATCGGGTTCATGGATGCGGAGCCGGGCATTCTAACAGGCGACTCGCCGCCCACATAGAGAGCTCAAGCGACGCGCTGTTCGCGGGCTCTAGGCGTGCTACCTAAGTTGACGCCCTTGGCGCCAAGCAATTTGGCAACTTCGGTTAAATCGAGTTCAACGTCCATCTCCCAACTGCCATCCTCACATTGGCGCTCGGCGCGCACGGCGTTGCGCTTGTACAGTTCGGATCGGACCGCGGCAGCTTTGAGATCCAGATGCAACGTACGGCGCACCTGATTGGGCCGCACCGCCTGCGCCAGCGATTCGCACAAGCTCTCAAGCCCAGCACCGGTTACCGCGGACACCCAGGCCTGCGTCGGCGCGCCATCCGGCCCCAGAATTGTTCGCGGCGCATCGTGACTCAAGTCGATCTTGTTGAATACCACCAGTTCGCGGATCTCGCCCGCGCCGATGCCGCGCAGCACCTCGCGCACCTGTTCCATGCGTTCGTCGCGCAAGGGATCGCTGGCGTCCACGACGTGCAGCAGTAGGTCCGCATCGCGGGCTTCCTGCAGCGTGGAGCGAAATGCGGCAATCAGTTCGTGCGGCAGAGCGCGCACGAAACCGACGGTGTCGGCCAACACCACCTCGCCAATGCCCGCCAACTCGATCCGGCGCACGGTCGGATCAAGCGTCGCGAACAGCTGATTGGCGACATAGGTGTCCGCTCCGGTCAGCGTATTGAACAGTGTCGATTTGCCCGCATTGGTGTAGCCGACCAGCGCGACGGTCGGCACCGGCACCTCGCGCCGGACATGGCGCCCAGTCTCGCGCTGCCGATCCAGCTTTTCCAAGCGCGACCGCAGCGTCCGAATACGCTTGGCGATCAAGCGCCGGTCGGTCTCCAGCTGAGTTTCTCCGGGACCGCGTAATCCGATACCGCCTTTCTGACGCTCAAGGTGAGTCCAGCCTCTGACGAGGCGGGTGGCCAGGTGCGAGAGCTGCGCGAGTTCAACTTGCAGTTTGCCTTCGAAGCTTCTCGCGCGTTGCGCAAAAATATCCAAAATCAAGCCATTACGATCCAATACTCGACGACCTGTCAGCTTTTCCAGATTGCGCTCTTGGCTGGGAGTCAGGGTCTGATCCACCAGGACCAGATCCGCGTGATGTGCTTCCGCGAAAGCCCGGATCTCTTCGGCCTTTCCGGAGCCCACAAAGTACTTCGGATCCGGGCGCGCACGGGCCGCCAGCACCGTACCCAATCCCACGGTACCCGCGGAGGCGGCCAGTGCCGCGAATTCAGCGATATCGGTAGGGTCCACCGGATGTCCGATGCCGACGCCGACCAGTACAGCGCGCTCCCCGCCCCGTGGACGTTCAAACAATTGCAGAGTGCCACCCACTCATTCGACGATAGCCGGTTCCGTCACTTCGCCGTCTTCCCCCGTGGGCAGCCGCACATTGCGCGCAGGCACCACCGTGGAAATGGCATGTTTGTACACCATCTGACTCACGCTATTTCTCAGTAACACCACGAACTGGTCGAATGAATCGATTTGTCCTTGTAACTTGATGCCGTTCACGAGATAAATTGAAACAGGCACCCTTTCTTTGCGCAGGGCATTCAAAAATGGGTCCTGCAGAGACTGGCCACGGGCCATGGGTAAAGCTCCTTGTTTTTAGTGTCGTTTGTACTGCCGTATTACTTCCATGCGGCCAGGCACACACCTGATCAATGCTAGCACAGCGCGGCTCACGTTATATGGAAGACCATTTCGCAAATCCGCCCTTGGACAGTGCATCAAATATCGCGCGTGCAACCTCCGGATGCATGGAATCCAACCACTGTGCGGCGGGCCGCCGACGAAGCCACGTCAACTGGCGCTTCGCGAGTTGTCGCGTCGCGGCAATCGCCTGTTCAGTCGCCTGGTCCAACGCACACAGTCCTGCCAAATGTCGCCACACCTGTCGATATCCGACCGCACGCATGGAGGGATGTTCCGCACTCAAATCGCCCCTTGCGTAGAGACTCCTCACCTCGGCCACCAGGCCTGCATCGAGCATCGCCTTGAATCGCAATTCAATGTTGGTGTGTAACTTGGCGCGTTCAAGGGGGGCAATGGCAAATTCGATGACCTTTACGTCAGCAAACGCCGACAGCCGCTGCTGCTGCAGTTTCGTGATGGGCCAGCCTGTGAGCCGATACACCTCCAGCGCCCGCTGGATGCGCTGCGGATCGTTGACATGAATACGTGCGGCCGCCTGCGGATCGACCCTGGCCAGCTCAGCATGCAGCGCGGCCCAACCCGCCTCCGAAGCCTGAGCGTCGATCGCCGCACGCAATCCAAGGTCTGCCGGGGGTAGCGGCGCAATGCCGGCGCTCAATGCGTGAAAGTACAGCATGGTGCCGCCGACCAGCAGGGGTTGCCGCCCGCGCCGCCAGATGTCTTGCATGGCCAGATATGCGTCCCGTGCAAATTCGCCGGCGGAGTAGCTCGCCTTGGGATCACGTATGTCGATCAAATGATGGGGAATGCGCGCGCGCAGCGTGTGATCCGGCTTGGCCGTGCCGATGTCCATGCCGCGATACACCAGCGCCGAATCCACGCTGATGATCTCCAGCGGCAGCTGTTCGGCCAGGCGCACGGCGAGCGCGGACTTGCCGGCGCCGGTGGGGCCCATCAACAGCACCGCGCAACGGCGGTTGGCCGCCGCGCGCATCAGCGTCCGCGCAAAAATAGCCGATCGAGGTCGGTGAGCGACAAGCGCACCCAGGTTGGGCGACCATGATTGCATTGATCGGCGCGCTCCGTACCTTCCATTTCACGCAACAGCGCGTTCATCTCCGGCAGGCTCAAGGAGCGCTGCGCGCGAACCGCGGCGTGGCACGCCATCGTGGCGAGCAAGTGATTGATCGATTCCTCGACGCGCCGCGAATGGCCCTGATCCAGAAGATCGGACAGCACATCGCGCACGATACCCGCAGGGTCGCGCCCGGCGAGCAGAATTGGAATGGCCCTCAAGGCCAATTGATCCGGCGCCAAACGCGTCAATGCAAACCCGAGCGCGGCAAATTCCTGAGCGTGGCCTTCGGCAATGTCGGCCTGTGCAGGGGTCACGTTGATGATTTCGGGCATCAGGAGTTGCTGCTGCGCCGTGTGTCCCGCCAGGAGCTTCTTCATGCTCTCGTACAAGATTCGCTCGTGGGCCGCGTGCATATCGACCAGCACCATGCCATCGGCGGATTGCGCCAGGATGTAGACGCCATGCAGCTGCGCGATCGCATAGCCCAAGGGCGCGCCGTTGGCGGAGCGGTCGGCGTGCGCCTCGTCTTGCACGAGCGCGGCGGCCGTGCCCACATAACTTCGGTAGGCATCCGCTGCGGAACGCGGTGCTGCTTCCGGCAAGGTGAAGCGTGCTTGGTTTGGACTCGCCACGTAGCTTGCGCGCGCACTGCTCGCGAGCCAATCCAGCGATGCACTGCCGGCAGATTCGGCGCTGGGGCGCGTATTGCTCAGCACCTTTTCCAGAGTGCGAAATACGAATTCATGGATACGGCGTGAATCCCGAAATCGCACCTCCAGCTTCTGCGGGTGCGCATTGACATCCACCTGGGCAGGATCCAGATCCAAGTAAAGAAGGTAGGCGCAAAAGCGGCCGTGAAACAGCACGTCTTGATAGGCGAGGCGGGCTGCGCCGGCAATCAGCTTGTCGCGCACGAAGCGTCCATTTAGATAAGCGAATTGCAGATCGGACTGGCTGCGCGAGAATGTCGGCAGCGCCGCCCACCCCGACAAGTGCAATGTCTCGGTGTCATGGTGCAGCTCGATGACATGGGCGGCAAACTCATCGCCGCAGACCGCCGCAACGCGCTCCAGGCGCGCCGGTGTGCTTGGCGCCGCCGCCAGGGTCCAAATCTTCTTGCCATTGTGGATCAAGGTAAAGGCTACATCGAAGCGCGACAGCGCCAAGCGCTCCAGAATGCGCACGATGTGCTGGTACTCGGTGTTCTCGGTGCGCAAGAATTTGCGCCTGGCAGGCACGTTGAAGAAGAGGTCGCGGACCTCCACGCTGGTTCCCAGGCTGTGCGACGCCGGCGCCGGCGCTGTGACCACCCCATCGCGAGCATCTACTGCCCAGGCATGCTCCCCGTGCGCGGTGCGCGACATCAACGACAACGCGGAAACGGACGCGATACTGGGCAGCGCTTCGCCGCGGAACCCCAGGGTCGCGACGTTTTCAAGATCCTCGAGCGAGGCAATCTTGCTGGTGGCGTGCCTTGCCAAGGCCAGCGCCATTTCGCGAGCTTCGATGCCGATGCCATCGTCGCGCACGCGGATCAATCCACAGCCGCCGCGCTCCAGTTCAACCTCGATTCGCCGCGCGCCGGCATCCAGTGCATTTTCCACCAACTCCTTGACCACGGAAGCCGGACGTTCGATCACCTCGCCGGCGGCGATTTGACTGATCAAGGAATCGGGCAGTAATTGGATGGGCAATGGCGACCTCGGACGTCGCGCATTTTCGCACAAGCTCGCAAGTTAGGGGCGCGCGATGAATCGCGCGGCGGAATTCACTACTCGCCGGCGCCGCCCGCAGAAGCTGTGTTGGCCGACGCGGGCCGCGGCGCGCCCGCCGCGAGCTGGGCGATGCGCGTGCCCGACGGCGGATTGGCATAGAAATAATCATGCACGCCTTGGTGAATCGCGGCAGCGAGTCTTGCCTGGTGTGCATGGGTACGCAGCCGCTGCTCCTCTTGCGGATTGGAGATATAGGCGGTTTCAACCAGCATCGAGGGTATATCGGGCGCCTTCAATACTATGAATCGCGCTTGCTGTACCTGGTGCTTGCGAACCTCTCCCGCTTGCGCCAATTCGCGCAACACGCTGGTCGCGGCCACCTGGCTGGCATTCAACGCCGCGGACTGCGACAAATCCAGCAGCACCGAGGCCAAGACATCGTCCTTGTCGTCCAGTGAGACCCCACCGATCAAGTCGGAGGCGTTTTCACGCTCGGCGAGCCACCGCGAAGCTTCGTCGGTCGCGCCGCGCTGCGACAGGATGTATACCGACGAGCCGTCGATACTGCGGTCGCGTATCGAATCGGCATGAATGGACACGAACAGGTCCGCTTGCTGCGCGCGCGCGCGGCGCATGCGATCGGGCAACGGTATGAAATAGTCGCCGCTGCGGGTGAGAAAAGCTTTCATGCCCGCCTCCGCATCGATCTTCACGGCCAGTTCCCGGGCAATCGCGAGAACCACATCTTTTTCGCGCGTGCCGTACTTGCCGATGGCGCCGGGATCCTCGCCGCCATGGCCGGCATCGATGGCGATTATGAGATCGCGAGCATCCGCCGGCGCGTGCTGCACCTTGATCGGCCGGTCGGCGCGGGCGGCCACACCTAGATCGACGACCAGACGATAGCCGTAGCGTTTGTTGGGCGCCGTGAGAAAACTCTTGGCTTGGATCGGCTGCGTCAAATCGAGCACGATGCGCAGCTCCCCCGACGGACGATGCGCCATGCGCACTTGTTTGACGTTGCCGGCACCGGCCGAGGGGGTGTGTGCGGTTCTCGCCAGGCGGGCGCCCGACACATCCAGAACCACGCGATCGGGATTTTGCAGCACCAGCAAGCTGTGTTGCGCATTGCCGGACAGATCCAATACGACGCGGGTGCTATCGGGGCCCGCCCACAGTCGGACATCGCGCACCTCGACCGAAAACGCGGGCTGCGTCCCGAGAGTCGCGAGCAACAATCCTGCGGCGCACAGCCAGAGCAGACGGTTCATGGCATTAAGTTAACGCTGAACCGAGGTATTTTTCAAGTTAAATTAGATACATAGGGCGCTAAGCTAGTGTCGGTTACTAAGTTCATCAGCCATTGCCTTCCTAAAGGACTCAGGGCGGTCAAGGATGCCGAGCGCCCCTCGCCGGCATACAACAGCCGCAAATTCAAATCCGCAGCCGGAACCGCAGCGCCGCCATTCTCCGGCCACTCGATCAACAGGAGCGATCCGGGACCGGTCAAGTCGCGCAAGCCCAGCTCCTCGACCTCGGCGGCGGAGCTCAACCGATACAGGTCGATATGCACGCAATCGAGGTTCGCGACGCTGTAGTTGTCAACCAGGGTATAAGTCGGGCTGCGCACATGCGCTGTCACGCCGAGCGCGTGCAGCAAGCTGCGCGCGCAACTTGTCTTGCCGGCGCCAAGGTCGCCCTGCAGGTACACCACTGCACCGGCGCTCAAGGCAGGCATTGCACGCGCGAGCGCCGCACCCAACGCCTCGGTTATGCGGCTGTCAGGAAGGTCCAGATTGATCGAGTCGTGAGGCATTGGCTTTGAATTGCTGCGCTTGCTTAGGTTTTTGGCCATTATACGGACGCTTAACTTATGAACGCTTGCGCACCACCGTCGGTCGCCGGTCTCGATCCGGCGACCCTTTCCGATTCCTTGCGACGCTGGGCCGCGGAGCTTGGGTTTACCGGCCTGGGCGTGACCAATATCGAGCTATCCGCCGACGAAGCCTTTTTTCTCGACTGGCTGCGCGCCGGATTCAACGGCGAGATGGGATATATGTCGCGCCATGGGATCAAGCGCAGCCGTCCCGCGGCGCTGGTGCCGGGTACGGTGAGTTGCATCAGCGTGCGCATGAACTACTGGCCCGCCGAATCGGCCGATGCGACCGCCGCGCTGGCCGACAGCAACGTCGCCTATGTCTCGCGCTATGCCCTGGGACGTGATTACCACAAAGTGCTGCGCTCGCGGCTGCAGAAACTCTGTGATCGCATCCAGCAGGCGGTGGGCCATTTCGGCCACCGCGTGTTCACCGACAGCGCCCCGGTTTTGGAGAAGGCCTTGGCGCGCAACGCCGGGTTGGGGTGGATCGGCAAGCATACGAATTTGATCGATCGCAACGCCGGATCCTATTTTTTTCTGGGCGAGATCTATCTCGACCTGGAATTGCCCGTCGATGGCCAAAGCAGCGCGCACTGCGGCTCGTGCAGCGCGTGCATGCCCGCTTGCCCTACCGGCGCCATCGTCGCACCTTACCGTCTTGACGCTCGACGCTGCATTTCCTACTTGACCATCGAGCTCAGCGGAGCGATTCCCGTAGAGTTTCGCCGCGCCATCGGCAATCGCATCTTCGGCTGCGATGATTGCCAGCTGGTATGTCCGTGGAACAAGTTTGCACGCCCCACGGCGGAAAAGGACTTCGCGGTTCGGCACGGACTCGATCACGCACAGCTCGCCGACCTGTTTGCGTGGAGCGAGGCCGAGTTTTTGGAGAAGACCCGCGGCAGCGCCATTCGCCGCATCGGCTATGAACGCTGGCTGCGCAATATCGCCGTCGCCCTCGGCAACGCACCTACCTCACACGAACTCGTTGCGGCTCTGCGCCGGCGCCTACAACATCCCTCGCCCCTGGTGCGGGAGCATGTGCAATGGGCACTCGCCCAGCACACAGCACCCTGACGAGCGCGATTAACCGGCCGGCAGCAAGCTGCTGCCGGTGGGATTGAAAAAATGCCGGCC
>DATMKO010000374.1:0-10863 GCA_035571175.1 Steroidobacteraceae bacterium
ATCGATGCAGCGACCGCCCTGCACCGCGGCGAGACTGGCGCCGCTGCCCAGGTGCGCCAGGATGACGCGGCCACAACCCGCGGCCACGCCGGCGATGCGCGTCAATTCCTGCATCAGGAACGTGTAGGACAAACCGTGGAACCCATAGCGCTGAACTCCCCTTTGGGCGTAGCGGCGCGGGATCGGCAATTGCGTGGCAACCCCGGGCATGCTGCGGTGAAACGCGGTGTCGAAACACGCGACGTGCGGCACCTTGGAATACGCGCGTTGCAGCGCCTCGATGAGTTCAATCTCCCGCGGCATGTGCTCCGGATCATACGGCGTGATGCGGCGAAGCTCGGCCAGCAGTTCCGCGGTTACGCGCTCGGGCGCGGTGTGCAGCATTCCATGCACCACCCGATGGCCGACGGCATCAGGAGCTGGCAATGCCGAGCCTTGCAGCCATTCCACCAGGGAGTCAACGGCCCCGCGGCGACGGGATGCGTTCATGTCGATTTGCGTCGCCGTCCCGCCGTTTGCATGCACCGTCAAGCAAACGTCCGGGCTCCCGATCCGCTCCATTTTTCCGTCGAGCACACGGAGCGGCCGCCCGGCGCACTCAAACAAAGCAAAGCGAATGCTCGACGAGCCGGCGTTGATGGTCAGAATGTTGGTCATGGAACTAATATCTGCATCGTCAAAAAACTTTGAGCAGCAGCCACAGTTCAACCAGGTATGATGTCAGCGAGGTTACGAATGCCACACTACCATGCGGTTATTTGGATAGATCATCAAAAGGCGACCGCCTGGCACTTCACGCCGACGGCGCAGGAAAACACCCATATTCACTCCCATGACCAGCACCTGCGCGTGCACAGCCGCAAAAGCACCCACGGCGGCCACAAATCCCCCGCCGACCATCATTTTTTCGAGGAAGTCGCGCAGGCGATTGCCGGCGCGCACGAGATCTTGCTGATTGGTCCTGCGCAAACAAAACATGAGTTTGCGGTTTACTTGCGCGACAAGCACCCGCAGCTGGCAAAGTCGATCGTTGCCGTCGAGAACGCCGATCATCCGACCGATGCGCAGGTCTTAAGCTACGCGCGCAAGCACTTTCCAGCGCTCGATCGGCTGCAGTGACTGACGCTCAAGGAGAGCGCAGCGCCGCCTCGACGAGTTTGCTCAAGCCCGCGATGTTGGCCATCAATGCAGCAGGAAATCCATGACGCTGCTGCAGGTACTCCGGCGCATTGAAGGACACCCGGCAACGGTTCGATTCATCCTGCCACGCGAGCACCTTTAACGGCAGATCGAGAGCGAGCGTTGGCGCTGCCACCATCAACGGCGTGCCGCCAGCCGGATTGCCGAGAATCAACAATTGCGTCGGCGGAAGCGTAAGTCCGACCGCCGCGGCATCTTTGCTGAAATTGATGCGCGCAAACACGGTCATGCCGTGGCTCTTCGCCACGCTCTCCAGCCGGTCCAGCGTTTCATCGACTCCGCGTGACGAGGCCAGTGTCATGATCCCTTTGTCCGTATCGTCAGTATTCATTCCACACCCCGCTTACATGGCATTTGATACCCTGCCCCATCGATTATTTTCTGTCCACTTGGGTCTTGGAGCAGCCTGATGGAAGCTTTCTTGGTCTCAATCACGACGATCTCGGTTGCCGAAATCGGCGATCGTACCCAGCTCCTATCGCTGCTGCTGGCGGCGCGCTTTCGCAGGCCCTGGCCCATCATCGCCGGGATCTTGTGCGCGACGCTGGCCAATCATGGGGTGGCGGGTTTCGTCGGCGTGTGGTTCGGCAGCCTGCTGCAACCCCGCACCCTGCAAGTCGTCGTCGGCATCAGCATGATCGCGATGGCGCTCTGGACCTTGAAGCCCGACAAGCTGGATGAGAATGCCGGCGCGACCAACGCCCTGGGCGCCTTCCTCGCCACATTGACCAGCTTCTTCATCGCGGAAATCGGCGATAAGACGCAAATCGCGACGGTCGCGCTCGCCGCCGCCTACCCGAATCTGCTGGCTGTGGTAGCGGGTACCACCGCCGGCATGATGCTCGCCAATGTGCCGGTGGTGTTCCTGGGAAAGGCGTTTGCCGATCGCCTGCCGCTCAAAGCGATTCATTTGGGGGCCGCCGCCCTGTTCATGGTGTTGGGGGCCGTGTTCCTGGCGCGCGCGCTTTGGCATTACAGCTAAGGGAGGTGCGCTAGGATAGCCATCCGAGTGCCGAGGAACCGAAAAGCATGGGTCACGTAGCCAACGAAAAAACCAAGCTGCTGAATCGGCTCAAGCGCCTGCGGGGCCAGATCGATGCCATCGAGCGGGCGGTGGAAGCCGACCACGAGTGCGCCGGCGTGCTGCAGCAGGCGACTTCCTGTCGCGGCGCTTTGGACGGTTTCATCGCCGAGGTAATCGAAGATCACATTCGCGAGCACATGATCGATCCGCGCGCGGGCCGCGACGATCCGCGGGTGGTGGCCGCCGAGGATCTCGTCGAAATCGTGCACGCCTACCTGAAAAAATAGCGCGACCCTCGGGCGTCCACAGCGTGGACATATAGGGGGGTATAGTATACCATGCGGCGCATTATGACGCGTGCGCCGATCCCGGGAATCTCCACGCAGGCCCGACGCCATCCGCTCGATAAATTCATCGCGGCGCTGGCGCTCGCGGCCGCCATACTTCATTCGTCGTGGTCTGCAGCCGCCGACGAGGAGACCTGGGCCGCTCATGGCCAATTCACCTATGTGGAACAGTCGACCTCGGACTTCAACGCGCCCTATCGCGGCCGCAACAGCCTCTCGCCCGACCAGGGCGCGGAAACCACCGACGCGACGCTGTACCTGGGCACGCGCCTGTGGCGCGGCGCCGAAGCATGGATCAACGGCGAGATCGATCAGGGCTTTGGACTCGATGACACATTGGGGGTCGCGGGGTTCCCGAGCGGCGAAGCTTACAAGGTCGGCAACAATCAGCCGTACTACCGACTGCCACGTCTCTTCATCCGCCAGACCGTGAACGTGGGCGGCGAGCAGCAGCCGGTCGAGGCGCAGGCCAATTGGCTGGCCGGTGTACAGAGCGCCGATCGCGTGGTCATCTGGCTCGGCAAATTTGGTGTCGTGGATGTGTTCGACACCAATCAATACGCTCATGATCCGCGCGGCGATTTTTTGAATTGGGCGGCTATCGACGCAGGCAGCTTCGACTACGCCGCGGATGCCTGGGGTTATACCGTGGGTGCCGCGGTGGAGTGGTACCAGGGGGCTTGGACCTATCGGGCGGGCGTCTTCGATTTGTCCAATGTGCCGAACAGCGTGCACCTGGAGCCGGGGTTGCACGAATTTCAAACCGACCTGGAGATCGAGCATCGTCATGAAATCGCCGGCCGGTCCGGCCGCTTGCTGCTGACGGTGTTCGATAGCCGCGGCCGCATGGGGCTGCTGGACGAGGCTGTGCAGGTTGCAGAGAGTTCTGGGTCGCCCGTGGACATCGCCGCGGTTCGGGCTTACCGCACTCGCATCGGCGCAAGCCTGAATTTGGAGCAGCAGATCGCCCCGGATCTGGGGGCGTTTGTTCGCGCCGGCAAGGCCGGCGGCAATGTGGAGACGTACGAGTTCACGGACATCGACCGTTCGCTCTCCGCGGGACTATCGCTGCAGGGCTCACGCTGGCAGCGGCGCGATGATACGGTCGGTTTGGCCGCAATGAACAATGGCATCTCCGGCGCGCGCGAGGCTTACCTTGACGCCGGCGGATTGGGCGTTCTCATCGGCGACGGCAAATTGCCGCATCCCGGTCCGGAGCAAATCATCGAAACCTACTATTCAGCCGCGGTGTTGAAGTTCGCGCATCTCAGTTTGGACTATCAATACATCAATCATCCCGCTTACAACCGCGATCGCGGACCGGTTTCGGTGGTTGCAGTGCGACTGCACGCGCAGTTCTAACGGCGGCCGAACCTCACTTGCCCCTGCTCCGGCCGCTCAGTAACATCGGCCGGCACACCCAAACTGGCGAACAAGGAGAATCCCGTGGGATTAGCATCAGAATTCAAAGAATTTGCAATGAAGGGCAACGTGGTTGACCTGGCGGTGGGCGTGATCATCGGCGCGGCATTCGGCAAGATTGTCTCCTCGCTGGTTGGCGATGTCTTCATGCCGGTGATAGGAAAGGTGATCGGCGGCATCAACTTCTCGGATCTCGCGATCGGCCTCGGCGCGGACCCCACCGGCAAGGCGGTACTCATCAAGTACGGCGCGTTCATCCAAACCATGTTTGATTTTGTCATCATCGCGATCGTGCTGTTCATGTGCATCAAGGGCATCAACAAACTCAAGAAGCCGCCGCCCGCGCCCGCCGCTGCGCCCGCGACGCCGCCCCGCTCCGAAGTGCTTCTCGAGGAAATTCGCGATTTGCTCGCGAAGCGCGTCTGAATGATGCCCGCGGATCGCGTCATCGCAGCGTTGCTGCTCGCACTGGTATCGGCGGCGAAAGTGTGGGCCGACGATGCGCCCGCGCCTCCGCCGCCGCAGGGAGTGTGGCTTGGCAAGGGGCAGTTTGGCTTCCTCGACTCGAAGGGCAACAGCGACGCCGAGTCCATCAACGGCAATATCGACCTGCTGCGCTATGACGGGGCGTGGAAAAACGAATTTTATCTGGGCGGCCTGTACGGTAAGAGTTCCGGCATCGTCTCGGCGGAACGCTGGGAAACCCGCGGTCAATCCAACTACGCCCTCTCCGGCGATCTGTTCGCGTTCGGCGCTTTTCGCTACGAACACGATTTGTTCAATGGCTTCGAGTATCAGGAGAGTCTGACCGGGGGCCTGGGCTACAAGCTCATCGACACGAACGATACAAAATTCACGGTGCAGGCCGGCGCCGGCTACAGAAGGCTGCGGCCCGAAGTAATCATCAAGGATCCGAGCGGAGAAGTTGTCTCGCGCACCCCATTGGAGGCCACCGGAGACGCGATCGCCACGGCCGGGGCGGATTTTTCGCACGCCTTCAACAAGGCGACGACCCTCACCAACAAATTTCTGGTGGAGGCAGGTTCCAGCAATACGCTGCTGACGGATACCCTTGCGCTCACGGTCAAGATGTCCACGAAATTGGCTTTGAGCGTAGGCTATGGAGTTTCCGACAACACCAAACCGCCTGCCCCGCTCAAGAAGGTCGATACGGTCACCACGGTAAACCTGGTTTTCAGCTTCTAGTCAAAACGCAGTTTGCTCAAGGAGGCTTTATGGGATTGTTCGACGGAATTTTGGGTGGCGTGGTCGGTGCCGAGATGGCCACCGTCGTCAATGGCCTCATCGAAAAGCACGGCGGCGTACAGGGTATTGTCGCGCAGTTGGAGCAGCAAGGACTGGGCGGCACGGTGCGCTCATGGGTCGGGACGGGCGCCAACCAACCCATCACAGCCGAGCAGATACATCAGGCGTTCGGTTCTGACACGGTCAAGGAATTGGCCGCCAAGATCGGCCTATCGCCCGATGTGTTGGCCGCCAAGCTTTCGCAGGTTCTGCCGCAGGCAATTGACAAGATAACCCCCGGCGGCGCAGTTCCGAAGGCCTGATCGAGTTCACGTCGATTGCATTCAAGGAGATCGGTGATGTTCAAAACAGCGGCGTTTATTTTCCTCCTCGGCTTAGGTGTAGTGGCAGCGCGGGCCGCCGATACGGGACCGCATTTCTTCGCGCCGCCCGGTGCCGATCCAAAAACATCACCGCCGTTCAGCAATGCCGTCATGGTCGACGGGACGTTTTATGTGGCCGGTCATCTCGGCCTCGATCCTGCCACCGGCAAGGCCGGGTCCGACGCGGAAGCGGAAGCGCGGTTGGTGATGGACGCGGTCAAGCAAACCCTGGAGAAGGGGGGGTTGACGATGGACGATCTCGTTTCGGTCACCGTTTACTGCACCGATCTTGATCTTTACGACAAATTCAACGCCGTCTATCGCGGTTATTTTCACGAGCATTATCCCGCGCGCGCCTTCATCGGGGTTGCGAAGCTGGTGCGCGGCGCTCACTTTGAAATCGCGGGGGTCGCCGTCAAATCGAAAACGCCGCGCAAGCCCTAGCTGCCTGATGGCGGCAAAACGGCTAGCCGTCGAGATATTTCTTCAGCCGCTCGATTTGCTCGCCAAGCACGCGATCGACGACTTTCGATAAGTCGTCAAAGCCGTCTTTGGCGAAGCCCCCGACCGCGTAGCTCAGGGAGATGTCGGTGCCATTGCCGCTGCTCTTCAGGCTCCAGGTCATGGCGCTTTCGACACCCATGCCCTGCAGGGGTCCCAAGGCGCCGCGCAGCCTCAGGGCTTTGCCCGGCGCGGCATATACAACGCGCATGAACTCGGCTGAACCGCCGTCGGGAAAGTTCTCGCACCAACAGCCGCCGGCGCGCGCATCCAGCACGAAGTTCGCGGCGTTATGAGAAAACGAATGATCGGAGCTCCACCAGCGCCCGGGCAGCAACAGCGCGGCATAGGCTTTGTCGGGCGCCACGGCAACATGCACGGTCTCGCGAACCTCGAAACCATTGGCTGCGGCGCCGAGCACTTCGGCCGCCGCCCGGCCGGGGAACTGCAACAGTCCCATCAGTCCCAACAATCCCGCGACAGCCGCTAGTCTGCTTAAGCTGATCATATCCCGCGCTCCTTCTCGGTCACGCGGGCATTTTACCAAGCCTAGGTGGCGCGCGGTTGCTCGGTGAGCATCCTGTAGATCTTGAGCACTCTGGGGACGTAGGCCATGGTTTCGGTGAATGGCGGTATTTGTCCGCCATTGCGGTCGACCGCCTCTTCGCCGGCGTTGTACGCCGCCAGCGCCAACCTGATGTCCTTGCCGAAGCGGTCGATGAGAAATTTCAAATAACGGGCGCCCGCGTGAATGTTTTGCCGCGGGTCATAGGGATTCGAGACGCCGAATCGCGTGGCGGTTGCGGGCATCAGCTGCATCAGCCCGACGGCGCCGCGCTTCGATACGGCATGTGAATTGAACCCGGACTCCACGACGATCACCGCGCGCAGTAGATTCGGTTCCAGTGCCGAGGAGACCGCGGCGTGCTCGATGATGGAATCGAATTGCGTGGCTCTGGCCAGCAGCTGCGCATCATAGCGATCGCCGCTCTCGGTGCGATCCCGCGGCGAAAGATCCAGCAATCGATAGCGATTGTTGTCGGGAACATCTGTGTAGTGGCGCTGCCCTTGGGAATCCAAATAGGTGTAAATCTTTGGGTTTGCCGCAACGGCCGATTGGGCGATGAGCATTGCCAGGAAAATTGCGAGCTTCGGCGCCATGGGTTCAGTCCTTGGCCGAAACCCTATCCGGATCGGTGGATCGCCGATGGGACCTGTATCAAACATCCGCTTGCCGGCGCCAAATCCGCACGCCGGAGGGCCTTCGGAGGCGACATAAGGCGGGCCGGATCCTCAATCGACGTCGGTTTGCAGCGGCTCCAGCAAGCTCTCGTCGTTGTTTTGTGGCGCGTCGACCCGGCTGCTGGTCGCGTACGCGATCATCCGCTCGTTGGCATAGGCAGCCAGCGCGGTAGCAGCGGATTCCTCGGCCCCGAATAACCATAATCCGCGCTGCTCGCGCCTCAAGATTGCCGGCATTCGCGCCTTGGCGTTGTCGATCTCAGCCATCAGGGAATTCGCCGGCATGGTGATTATGGTGCACCACTCTGTGACGGTGTTCGCATCCATGCCGGATCGCTCCCACAATCCAGCGAAACCGAACACATCCTGATCGTCGACGTGAACATAAAATGGCCGCTTGATACCGTCCGGATCGACATGCCATTCGTAGAAGCCCAGCGCCGGGATGATGCAGCGCCTCCCCTGTTTCCAGGAGGCGCGGAAGCGGCCGCTGGTTGCAAGGGTCTCTACGCGGGCATTAAAGGCGCCGGACTTGCCAATACCCCAGCGCAGCAGGACGCCTTCGGTTTTGCCATTGATGGCTCGAACCGCGGGAACCTGTTGCGACGGAGCCGTATTGAAGTTTGCGGGAAATCCCCAGTCGCTTGGCGCCGGATTGAATTCATGTGCGATCGAGGCTGCATCGGGGCTGACATAACGCCGGCACATGCCGCGATTCTACCCGTCTCAAAGGGTTCGAGGCTGAAGGGTTACCAGAGTGGCTGAAACTACGGATTGGAAGCAAAAATATCGCGACTCCCTGGTTGAGATGGAGGCCGAGGAGCTGCGCTGGCGGCGTGCCGAACAGGTGTTGCGCCGGCTGATCGGGCGTCTGTGCGCCGCCGGCATGGGGGTGAATCCGAAACTCGACGATGAATTGATCGCTCTCGCCGCCGCGAATCGCCGCAATGCGGATGCCGATGAGCTCGGGCGCCTGGCCGACTCGTTGACCACCACCGTGGTGGCTGTCGATGCAGTGTCGCCCGTACCCACGATAGTATTCCCGGCTACCGACACCCAGACTCGTATTGCCATCAGATCCTTGCTGGAGCGCCTTCCGGTAAACGACGCCGACAGGTCAACCACCCAGACTTTGATAGCCGCTTTGGCGACCGCAAAAAACGATACCGCTCTGGCCGCCGTCGTCACGCGAGCCGCGGATTTGATTCACGAGCACGGCGAGCACCTGGCGCGCGAGCGCCAGCAGGCTGCGACGATCCTTGCCGAGGTCACCAAGCGTCTCGAAGAGATGGCGGGTTACCTGACTGAATCGAATCACGAGAGCCGCAGCCGCTTCGACGATACGCAAACTCACAGCGATACCGTCATGTCGCAGGTGCGCGAGCTCAGCAACGAGGTCGGCAGCGCCACTGAATTGGGCCTATTGCAGTCCTTGGTGCGCGCCCGGTTGGAGCGCGTCGCAGAATACGTCGGCGAATTTCGCACCCGCGAAGAGCAGCGATCGCGGGAATTCATCGGGCGCGCCGAACGCATGCGGGCGCGCATCGAGAATTTGGAGCGCGAAAGCTCGGAGCTGCAGTCGCGATTGGCCAGCGAGCAGCAAGGTGCCCGGCTCGATCCACTCACCGGAGTTGCAAATCGCAAATCCTTCGACGAGCGATTCGCGCAAGAAGTCGCCAGGAAACCGCGCGCCGAGCAGCCGGTCGCCATGCTGTTGTGGGATGTCGACAACTTCAAATTCATCAACGACAGCTATGGCCACCGCGCCGGCGACCGGGTTCTGCAAAGCGTCGCGGCCTGTTTCATGGCGGCGGTGCGCGGCGGCGACTTCGTCGCACGCATCGGTGGCGAAGAATTCGTCGTATTGTTGAGTGGTCCAAAACTCGCCGACGCGATGCAGATCGCGAATCAAGTGCGCTCCGCGGTGGAAGCTTTGCGCTTCCATTTCAGAGGAACGCCGGTGCGCGTCACCGTGTCGTGCGGAGTCACGGAGCTGCAGCAGCACGATACCGCGGAGGCGGCATTCGACCGCGCCGATTCGGCCCTGTATCGCGCCAAGAGCGGCGGCAAGAATCTGTGCATCGCGGCTTAAGGGAAAGCCCCTGCAACTTTCTCCAGTTAACAGAACTTCCTCTAGTTAACAGATATTTAACGTATTTTCTCGAATTCCGGCACTGATTTTTGGCGCTTCGTCGCTAGAATCATTTCCCAGCCGAAATACTTTCCCCTGTCTTGAGCAACATATTGCGGCAGGCAATCGATCGTCGGCGACGTTAAGTTAGTGCGTTGCAGCATCAGGATGTCATTTGCGATCATGAGCAGCGTTCCAGAATCAGGACTGAGTGAGGCGGCGATCGCGGTTCCTATCGGGAATCCGAGCGCGCTGGCCGAGCCGCGCGTAGGTGTTGGGCTACGCGCTTGGATGCTGACTGCGGTGCTGTTCTTGGTGCCGCTCGTCACTTATTGGCCCGCGACCTTCCACGATTACGGCCTGCGCGATGACTATTCGAATCTGCGCGAAGCGCACGAGGAAATCGGCAAGGTGGTGAAGTTTTGCGCTTCACATGCGCGGCCGGTATATGGTTGGCTGCTGCAGGCCACTTTTGGACAGACGAGTTCGGTGCAAAATCTGGAATGGATGCGCTTCGTCGCCGCGCTGCTGTTGGGCGCCATCTCCTTGGTGAGTTTTCGCGGCTTGCGGGCGCTGGGGTGGTCCTTCAACAACAGTCTGATTTTCGCGGTGCTGCTCGCCTTGGTGCCTTCCGCGCAGGTAATCGCAGGCTGGGCTGTCGGCTGGCCTTACGCGGCGACGGCGTTGTTGGCAATCGGTGGATTTTTTACGGTCGACGGCGCCTTGGGCGTCGGGCTGCGCGCCGGTGTCGGCCGCGCCGTGGGTCAATGGGCCGTGGCCGCAGGTCTCATGGTCGTGAGCGCGCTGATCTATCAGCCAAGCGCACTGTTCTACGCGGTGCCGCTGGCGGGCGCCCTGATCGTGCAACGTCATCGCACCGTTTCGCAAACGGCGCGCTGGGCCGGGATCCACCTCGGATTCGTCGCCGCCTCGCTGAGCCTGGCTTACGCCGTGATGTCAGTCCTGTACGCGACCCACATGTTCGTCAAATCGGGCCGGATCGCGTTCGAGGCTCATTGGTTCGAGAAGTTCGCCTGGTATTTGCAGGAGCCCCTGCCCAATGCCATGAGCCTTTTCGTGGTGAATGACAACAATCACCGCGATCACGCACTGTACCTCGCCTGCGCCGCGTTGGTCGGCGCGATCCTGGCTGCGGGCGCGTATCTGGAGTGGCGCCGCCACGGCAAACAGCGCGGCATCATTTGGATGTCCGGACTTATCGGACTGCCCATGTTTGCGTTCGCGGTCAGCTTGATCGCCTCGGAGCGCTACGCCACTTATCGCACCATTCTCGCGATGACCGGCGTGCTGCTGTGTTTCCTGGTGGCATCGGTGAGCGCGCTGACGGCGCGCTGGAGCGCCAATGCG
>DATMKO010000375.1:0-3119 GCA_035571175.1 Steroidobacteraceae bacterium
TGCTGGCGGGTATGGCTCGCAATATGCGGCTTGTGCAGGGTGGCGGTGTGCACCACGGCATCCACGCCCTGCATGCACTGCGCGACGCAATCGCGATCGGTGATCGATCCTACACGCGTCGTAAACGGCGAACCCTTGATGTCGAGGCCAACGGCCTCGCGGCCGGCGCCCTGCAGCGTCCTCATGAGCGCCTCGCCCAGGTGGCCCGCGCTGCCGGTGACCAGAATTCGCATTGCCTGCCTTTGCCCGGCCTTAGCGTTTCTGGTTCTTGCCCTTGTGTTTTCTTTGCTCATCCGCGCCGCCCAACCTGGCGTCGATCGCGGCCGCCTTCTCCACATCGTTGAGCTTGCGCGGCCGCGACCAGTTCTCCACGGTGATCTGTTCGGAGCGCTGCAAGCTGAGCTTGTCGGCCGGAGTGCTCGCGCGGATGGTCGATCCCGCGCCGATGGTGGCGCCGGCGCCGATGCGTACCGGAGCCACCAGCATGCTGCCGGAGCCGATGAAGGCGCCATCGTCGATGAAGGTGGGCCACTTGTTGGCGCCATCGTAATTGCAGGTGATGCTGCCGGCCCCGACATTGACATCCTTACCCACCTTGGAATCGCCCAGGTAGGTGAGATGATTTGCCTTGCTGCCCGCCCCGACCTCGGTGTTTTTGACCTCGACGAAGTTGCCGATATGCACATCGTGGTGCAGGTTCGTGCCCGGCCGCAGGCGCGCAAAAGGACCGATGCGGCAGTTCTCGGCGACGACGGCGCGGTCGATCACGCAGTTCGCGAAAACCTCGGTGCCCGTGCCGATGCTGGAATCCACGATGACGCAGTTCGGCCCTATTTTGACCGCCGCTGCGAGGCACACCTTGCCGATCAGGACGGCATTGACGTCGATGAATACGTCGCGGCCGACCTCGACTTCACCGCGGATGTCGATGCGCGCGGGATCCGCCAGCGTCGCGCCCGCCAGCATCAAGGCTTCCGCGCGTTCACGCCTCAGGGCCGCCTCGGCCTGCGCAAGCTGGATTTTGTCGTTGACGCCCATGACTTCCACCTCATTCGCCGCGGGAATCACCTCGACGGTGGTGCCCGCATGCACGGCGCCCGCGACCACGTCGGTGAGAAAGTATTCGCCCTGGACGTTATCCCTGCGCAAATCCAGCAGCCATTCGCGCAACGGTCCCGCGGGAGCCGCCAAGAGCCCCGAGTTCACCTCGCGGATCTCGAGCTGCGCGGCGCTGGCTTCCTTGTGTTCGACGATGGCGCGGACGCGGCCATCCGGATCGCGCACTATGCGGCCGTAACCGGCAGGCTGTTGCAGATTGACCGACAGCACCGCCAGTGCGCCCTTCGCGGCTTCGGCGATGAGTTTGTTGAGCGTGCCGGGACGAATCAGCGGCACATCGCCGTAGAGCACCAGCACCGCGTGGCTGTCGGGTATGACGGCCATCGCCTGCATCACGGCGTGCCCGGTACCCAGCTGCGCGGCCTGCAGTATCCATTCGACATCTTCGTGGTCCAAAGCGGCCTGCACTTGCGCGCCGCCGTGTCCGTAAACCACGTAGATACTGCTGGGATTGAGGCCGCGCGCGGCGCGGATCACGTGCTCGAGCAGCGGACGCCCCGCCAACGGCTGCAGCACCTTCGGTAAGTCGGAGTTCATCCGCTTGCCCTGTCCCGCGGCCAAAATGACGACGGCAAGCTGCATGATGGTTGTGAGAGTTGCGGTTTCCTAGCGCTTTTTGCGCAGACGTTCTATGGCGCGCAATTGTGCCATGGCGCGCAGCAGTTCGGCCTGCGCTTCGGCAATTTCCACCTTGTCCTTGCGATCCCGCACGGCATCCTCGGCGCGCTGTTTCGCAGCCAACGCCGCGGCTTCATCCAGATCGTGCGCCCGCGCGGCCGTATCGGCGAGCACGGTCACGAGATGCGGCTGAATTTCCAGGGCGCCGCCGCCCACATAGAACGACTGCTCCTCCTGGCCTTCAGTCTGCACGCGCACTTCGCCGGCGCTCAAGGTCGTCAACAGCGGCGCGTGACGCGGCGCGATACCGAGTTCGCCCTGCGAGCCCGGCACAAATACCATGCTCGCTTCGCCGGAAAAGATCTGTCCTTCGGCGCTGACGATGTCGATGTGAATGGTGTTGGCCATGGCGCTCTTACGTCAATGTCTTGGCTTTCTCGACGGCTTCCTCGACGGCGCCGATCATGTAGAAAGCCTGTTCGGGAAGATGATCGTATTCGCCGGCGATGATGGCCTTGAAGCCGCGGATCGTATCCTTGAGGGGCACGATCTTGCCATCCTGCCCGGTGAACACCTTGGCCACATTGAAAGGCTGCGATAAAAACCGCTGAATTTTGCGCGCCCGGTATACGCTCAGCTTGTCTTCTTCGGAGAGCTCATCCATGCCGAGAATCGCGATGATGTCCTGCAGCTCCTTGTAGCGCTGCAGTACAGCCTGCACGCCGCGCGCAGTTTCGTAATGCTCCTCGCCCACCACCAGTGGATCGAGCTGGCGGCTGCTGGAGTCCAGGGGGTCGACCGCGGGGTAAATGCCGAGCGCGGCGATCTGCCTGGATAGCACGACGGTGGCATCCAGGTGCGCGAAGGTGGTTGCGGGAGACGGGTCGGTCAAATCGTCGGCCGGCACGTACACGGCTTGAATCGAGGTGATCGATCCGGTCTTGGTCGAGGTGATGCGTTCCTGCAGCACGCCCATTTCCTCGGCAAGCGTCGGCTGGTAGCCCACAGCCGAGGGCATGCGGCCAAGCAGCGCCGAGACCTCCGTGCCCGCCAGCGTGTAGCGGTAGATGTTGTCGATGAACAGCAGCACATCGCGGCCCTTGCCGGAGGCCTGTTTCTCGTCGCGAAAAAATTCGGCCATCGTGAGTCCGGTGAGGCCGACGCGCAGACGATTGCCCGGCGGTTCGTTCATCTGGCCGTACACCATCGCCACTTTGGAATTTGAAAGATTGTCCTTGTCAATGACGCCCGATTCGATCATCTCATGATAGAAGTCATTGCCTTCGCGGGTGCGCTCACCGACGCCCGCAAACACCGAAAGACCGCTGTACTGCTTGGCGATGTTGTTGATGAGCTCGAGCATGTTCACGGTCTTGCCCACG
>DATMKO010000376.1:0-3188 GCA_035571175.1 Steroidobacteraceae bacterium
ACGCATGCGAGCGCACGTCGGTTGCGCATCGAATTATTTCTTGGCGCTGGCCAAATACGCCTTGGTCTCATCGCCGACGACGGACAACAAATTCCCCATCGTGAGGTTGGCATCGATCAGGTGCAGACCCCAATCCTCGAGAACCTGTCCATTTACCACCACGTCGCCGGAAATGTCGTTGGTGCGCGCGCCACCCGCGGTCGGGTGCAGAGTCACGGCCAGATACGAGCCATGCTCGTCCACCACGCAGGCCGCACTCAAGAGTCCGGGCACCTTGACGAAGGGCGTGGCAACCGGCTTCTCGGGTGTGGTCCAGGCGAAG
This sequence comes from Steroidobacteraceae bacterium, assembly GCA_035571175.1. Classification (GTDB taxonomy): domain Bacteria; phylum Pseudomonadota; class Gammaproteobacteria; order Steroidobacterales; family Steroidobacteraceae; genus Bog-1198. The sequence continues at coordinate 323 of DATMKO010000376.1, forward strand.
GGTACGGGCACATCATCGGATCCGGTGGCAATGCGTCCGGGTGAGAGGTAGGCGTCAAGCATGCCGGAACCGCCGCCAAGCGCGGCCGGATTGGTGCAAACCGCCTGCATGCCCTCCGGTGCTTTACCAAAACGGGAGTTGCTCGGCGGCGGTACGGTCACGCGGAAACTCGCGAAAGCAATGACGCAGCCGATCTGACGGTTCGAGCGGCATGCCGGTATGTGCTTGAACGCCCCGCCCACGTCGGCGCCTTTCGGCACGGGGAGGCTGGTGCCCATCAAGATGGCCGATATGAGCTGGGCTTGCACCGGCTTGCCATCGATTTCGTTTTTGATCAACTGCGTCAGCACGCCGGAACCCTGGCTGTGGCCGACCAGCACGAACCCGCGGCCCTTGTTGTCATGCGCGAGATAGTAGTTCCATGCCGCGACCACATCGTTGTAGCCCAATTCGCGGTCCACCGGAATCGGCTTACCCGCGATCATGGCGCGCAACGCGGTCAGCGTGACTTGCCGATACATCGGCGCGAACAGGCGGCACCTGGCGGCAAAGCGCGCAAATTGCGCATTCACCACGCGTTTTTCCGGCCCATTGATGGTCAGATCCGAGTTGCCGGTGGTCTCGTTCGACACCGTGGGGTAGACATAGAAGCAATCGATCGGCGGATTCTTGGCGGCAGTGAATTTTTCGTCGCTTAGTTTTCCATCGGCGGCAATGACCGTCGCCTCTTGGGAAACCGTGCACGCATCCTGGCGGCCGGGCCGGCACAACCAGATATCCGGATTGGCGTAATCATCGGCGCTGCCGGCGGCAGCAGCAGGTGTTCCCTGAGTCCCGGTGGTTGCCTGCGCGTGTGCAGAGTTTAGCGATACCAGACCCAGCGCCAGCATCATGATGGAGGCGAAAATTCGTGCAGACATAAAGCTCCCCGTAGCCCTGTTGTTCTCGGGACGCATTATAACGCAGTAAATTGCTGCGATCGCGGACTTGCCTGAGTTCCGCAGTGCGGATTGCCCGATCTACGGTGGGCGCAGTTCTCGCAGCCACAGCGAGCATCCGCCGATGATCGGCGGCAGCAGAAAACACCAGACATCCTGCTTCGCATAGATCAGCGCCGCGGCCGCGCAGCCAGCCGCGAAAGCCGCCACGCTGCCCGACATTCGCGACAGTCGCGAGCGGATTGCATTGCGCGCATCCGCGGGAACACCGCGCATCAGGTCGGCGAGATCAATCATGATCTGCGTGGTGTTTCCCGTCATGATCGTGGTCGGCGGCGCCGCGCTCATGTGGATACGGTGAATCGCATTCTGTATTGCCATCGCGGCTACCAGAATCATTCCGGTGAGCAGCGCAGCCCAGCCGTCGCCGCTTGCGAAAGGCCCCAAGCCAATCGCCAGCGCCGCGCCCAATATCAGCAGCGCTACCTTGAGCCCTACCAAGGCCCGCAGCACCGGCACGCCCATACCGTAATTCCGCGCCGCGAGCACGCCGCTGAGCAGCCGGGTCGCGATCACCACGATGCAGAACATCGGCAGCGCCAGTAGTTTTGCCACCGCGCCGCTGGTTCCCAGCACCAATGCAGCACCGAGGGTGACAAAGTTCCCGGTCACATGAGTAGTAAACAGACCGTGCAGCGCCAGGAAACCGGCAGTGTCGACATATCCGCCGTTGACGCTCAGCATTACCGGTAGTGAGGGTTTCATGGGCAACTCGTGACTCTATGGTGGGTCGTTTCGGTACTATATATTGACGTTTATGAATAGGTACCGATCGCAGGCTGCGCTGACCACTGGTTTGGCACTCGTACTTGCTGCAGCCTCGTTCAGCTTTGCGCGACCCGCGCCTTACGGCCTCACTTCGCGTATCAATACACAGGCTTACCTGCAGATGCCGCCGCATGCGGACGGCAAACTGCCGCTGCTCTTATCCGCAACCGGCGCCTTTAGCGACACGGCGAAATTCATTCCGAAGGCCGGCCTCATTCCCTACGAATTGATCGTCCCCTTCTGGTCGGACGGTGCGGAAAAGACGCGCTGGGTGGCCGTTCCGCGCGGAAAAATTGCATTCGCGCCGGCAGGTGAATGGAGTTTTCCCGCAGGTACTGTGTTCGTGAAGACTTTTGATTTGCAGACAGATGAGTCTGATCCGCGCGTCAGACGCCGGCTGGAGACGCGCGTATTGGTGCGCGACAGCGCCGGCGGTGTTTACGGCGCGGTGTACAAATGGCGACAGGATGGCAGCGAGGCGGATCTACTCAGCGACAGCCAGACCGAAGATATTCCCATCAGGGGTATCAATGGCGAAGTCCGTCAGCAAACTTGGTACTACCCGAGCCGCAAGGACTGCTTGACTTGCCACACCGCGCGGGCCGGCGGCGTCCTGGGCGTGAAAACGCGGCAAATGAACCGCCCCTTCACATATCCCTCCGGCGTTACCGATAACCAATTGCGCGCATGGAATCACATAGGTCTGTTTACGCCGGGGCTCAAAGAAAAGGATCTGGTGGATTCAGCGACACTTGCGGCGCCGAATGATGCTTCACGTAGTTTGGAGGACCGCGCTCGATCTTATCTCGACGCCAATTGCTCTCAATGTCACCGCCCCGGAGGCACGGTGGCTGACTTCGATGCGCGCTACGACACTCCGCTCGAGCGCCAGGGACTCATCAACGCACCCGTACTCATCGATGAAGGGATCGACCGGCCGCGAGTGATTTCGCCACATGACATTTGGCGCTCGATCGCCTTCATGCGCGTGAACACTTCGGGTGACATCAAAATGCCGCCGCTGGCGCGCGAAACCGTCGACCGGCAAGGCGTGCAGCTACTGAATGAATGGATTACCAGCATGCCCGGACGTTCCGTAT
>DATMKO010000377.1:0-5477 GCA_035571175.1 Steroidobacteraceae bacterium
ACCTTCTGCGCCATTTGGATGGCGTCGCGCATCAGCTGGTCCATGTGCTGGCGCGTTTCCTGCAGCTGGGCGAGCAGCTGCGCGCGCACATCGGGCAGCGACCGGCCGGCAAAGGCTTCATTGAGATAGTTGGCGGCGCGGCGCAGCTCTTCCGGCGAATAGTAGCGATCCAGCTGCACCACCCGGTTCTGCACCTCGCGGTTGCTCATCACCATGATGGCCAGCGTTCGATTCTCGGAAAGCGCGATGAATTCGATCTGCGTGAGCGCGATATAGTGCGGGTTCGGCAAGGTCACGAGGCCGGCCATATGCGAGACGGTCGACAGCATCTGCGACACGGTCTGCACCAAGGAGCGGCCGTCGGTGGCATCGATCCCCAAGCGCCGCTCGATGTCCTCGATCTCCTCGTGATGCAACGGCTTGAGCTTGAGCAGGGTGTCGACGAAGAACCGGTAGCCCTTGTCGGTGGGTATGCGGCCGGCCGAGGTGTGCGGCGAGGCGACGAACCCTAAGTCCTCCAGATCCGCCATGACATTGCGTATGGTCGCCGACGACAGGCTGAGACCCGAATCCCGCGACAGGGTTCGAGATCCGACAGGTTGGCCGTCGCGAATGTAACTCTCAATCAGGGCCTTGAGCAGCTGTTGCGCCCGCTCATTGAGTCCCTCGTCTGAACCATCTGTCATAGTAGGTCCATATAACATGTTTGAAGCTACCTAGCGCGTCGGGCCGAAGTCAAGTCCGGCGCTTAAGGTCAATGCCGGGATTTCAACAGGTGACCGTGGGATCTTGGTCATGCTACAAGGATTTAGGTATGCCCCACCCCTTCAATTCCATCGCGCTGATCGGCAATACCAAGGATTTGCGGGTTGCCGAATGCATGCTGAGTCTGGCGGCGCACTTCAATGTGCGCGGCGTGCGCGCCATGGTCGATCCCGGCATCGGCCTCAAGTTCCCGCCGGACAGCGTGGTGCCCTGCCCCGAACAGGAATTCGTGACCTGCGCCAATCTCATCATTGCGATTGGCGGCGACGGCACCCTGCTGTACGCGGCGCGGCTGGTTGCCGGCCATTCGGTGCCGTTGCTCGGCATCAATCGCGGACGCCTAGGATTCCTCACCGACGTCAGCCCCAAATCCATGCTGGACGATGTGGATACGGTATTGGCGGGACGCTACAGCGAAGACCACCGCTCGCTGTTGGCTGCAAGCCTGGAGCGACAGGGCGGGCAGACCGTGCGCGCGCTGGCGCTCAATGACGTCGTGGTGAACAAATGGGACACCGGCCATACCATGGATTTTGAAACCTCGATCAATGGCCGCTTCGTGAATTCGCATAGCGGCGATGGCATGGTGATCGCCACCGCCACCGGTTCGACGGCTTATGCGCTGTCCTGCGGCGGTCCGATCGTCGAGCCGGACCTCGATGTGTGGGTGCTGGCCCCGATTTGCCCGCACACCTTGAGCGATCGGCCGATCGTGGTACGCGCCGGCAGCAAAATACAGCTGCGCGTGTCGGATCGCTTCGAATCCCGCGGCCAGGTCACCTGCGACGGCACTGTCATCGGCGACCTTAAGCAGGGCGATAATCTGTACGTCGAGGGCGCGGACGCCCAGATCACCTTGTTGCATCCGCCGGGCTTCGACTACTACCGCCTGCTGCGCTCCAAGCTGCACTGGGGCCGCGGTGCCTACGGCGGCCAGTCCGACATCTAATCCATGCTGACGCACCTGCAGCTGCGCGATTTGGTCCTGGTTGATCAGGCGGAACTCGAACTCAATGGCGGCCTCACCGCGCTGACCGGAGAGACCGGCGCCGGGAAATCCATCGTCGTCGATGCACTGCTGCTCGTCGCCGGCGGCAGGGCCGGAGCCGACGTGGTACGCCAGGGCGCCGAGCGTGCCGAGGTGAGCGCCAGCTTTGCCGCGCTGCCCGCCGCCGCGATCGAATGGCTCGATGCGCAGTCGATTGGATTCGACGGCGAGGTGGTGATGCGCCGCGTGATGGGGGCGGACGGCCGCTCGCGCGCCTACGTGAACGGCCAACTGGTGTCCGTACAGGCTTTGCGGGAACTGGCGGAGTTTCTCATCGAGATTCACGGCCAACAGGAATTCCAGCATCTGGTAAGCCGCGGCGCACAACGCGAGCTTCTCGACGAACGCTTGAGCGATCCCGCCGTGAAAAGCACCGTCGCCGACCTGTACGGCCGGCTCCACGTCTGCCGGCGCGAATTCGAGGCGCTCAAATCGGCCGCCGAAGACCGCGACGCCCGGCTTGAGCTGCTGCGCTACCAGCTGCGCGAGCTCAACGCCGAGGTCAGCACGGCGGCCGCCATCGAGGAACTGTTCGCCGATCAGAAGCGCATCGCCGGGCGCAGCCGCCTGGGCGAAGCGGCCCGCGCCGCCTTGAGCGCCACCTACGAATCGGAGGGCGACAGCGCGCATGATTTACTGGGCAGGGCGCAATCGGCGCTGCGCAGCGTGTCTGACCTCGATGCGCAGCTGGGCGACGCCGGCAAGCTGCTCGGCGAGGCATCCATCCTGACGCAAGAGGCCGCAGATGCGCTGCGCCGCTACTTGGACGATCTTGACATCGACCCTGCCCGCCAGGATGAGATCGAACGTCGTGCCGCGGCGCTCGAAGCGCTGGCGCGCAAGCACCGCGTCGGCGTGCTGGAGCTGCCGGCGCAGCGCACGCTGGTGGAACAGGAGTTGCTCAAGCTCGACAACCTGCAGCTCAGTTTGGCGGCGATCGAAAAGCAACTGGCCGAGTTGACGCGCGACTATCGAGCCGCGGCACGCGCCTTGAGCGCGGCGCGAACCGCGGCCGCGCAGGAACTGGAACAGCAAGTAACGCGACTCATGCAGGCGCTCGGCATGGCCGGCGGCCGATTCGCGGTGACCGTGGAGCCCAGCGACAGCGAATTTGCAGCCACCGGCAGCGACAATGTCGAGTTCCTGGTCAGCGCGAATCCAGGACAGCCGGCGAAAAGTCTGGCCAAAGTCGCTTCCGGCGGCGAGCTGTCGCGCATCAGTCTCGCGATTCAAGTCGCCGGACGCGCGGGGACCTCGGCGCTCTGCATGGTATTCGATGAGGTCGACGCCGGCATCGGCGGCGCCGTGGCGGAAATCGTCGGCAAGCAATTGCGCGAATTGGGCGAACGCGCCCACGTGCTGTGCGTGACGCATCTGGCACAAGTCGCATCGCAAGCGCACCAGCAGTTCCGGGTCACGAAACTCACCGACGGTAAGATTACCCGCACCGCCGTCAAGAGCCTGGGACCTCAGGAGCGGGTCGACGAAATTGCCCGCATGTTGGGCGGCATCGATATCAGCGAGCAGGCACGCGCGCATGCGCGCGACATGCTGGCGCGCGCCGCACCCGCGGAACTAAAGAAAAAGAAAGGGCGGGCTGGGCCGAGCTAGGAGCTGACCTTGGAGCGCTTCTGGTTCGGGCAATTGGCCTTGCGGCAGTGCCCATAGAGAATCAGCGCGTGATCGCTGATCTCAAAGCCCAAGCGTTTCGCCACTGCGTTCTGGCGCTCCTCGATGCCGATGTCCATGAACTCTTCGACCTTGCCGCAGTCAACACACACGATGTGATCGTGATGCGGGCCCTGATTGAGTTCGAACACCGCCATGCCGCCTTCAAAATGATGGCGCGTGACCAGACCCGCCGCCTCGAACTGGGTCAATACGCGATACACCGTGGCGAGGCCGATATCCTCATTGGAGACCAGAAGCTTCTTGTAAATATCCTCCGCGCTCATGTGGCGCGCGGACCCATCGGCGAGGATATCGAGGATTTTCAGACGCGGCAGCGTCACTTTGAGGCCCGCATTGCGCAGGTCATTGCTTTCGCTGGTCGAATCGGGTTTCAGGCGCTGCGGCATGCTGTGCCTTCGGTTATGATGCGGTCCCAATTATCAATCATTTGACGGCTGATCACCACTTTCATGAAATTAATTCACTGCGCTGTTTTAGGATCGGTTTTCTGCCTGCTGGCCTCCGGATGCGTCTACCGCATCAACATACAGCAGGGCAATTTCCTCAATCAAAGCGCGGTTGACACGATTAAACCCGGCATGACCCGCAGCCAAGTGCGCTATCTGCTCGGAACGCCCATGGTCGCCGACACTTTCAACAAGGAACGTTGGGACTACATCTACTATCTCAAGATCGGCCGCTCTCGGCATGTCGATTCGCGGCGCGTTACCGTGTATTTCGACGGCGACAAAGTGGCGAGTTTGGACAAGCCAACCGCCGCGGAGGCCGCCACCCAGGATAAAAATGCGGCGAAGGTCAAGAACGGCAGGATTTACTGAGGGGCAGTGCGCGACCGCGCCCGTCGGGCGGCCTTGGGCTCGATTTTAAGAGGCCGATAAATCTCGATTCGGTCCCCGTCTTTGAGTTCCTGATCTTTGCGCGCCAGCCTGCCGAAGATGCCGACCGGTGCATTCGCCAGGTCGACGCCGGAGAACTCCGCCGCGCCGGCTGCGGCTGCCAGTGCATCGCCGAGCCGCGAACCCTGCGCCATCGGCAGCGCCTTGACGATGGCCTGCTGCTCCTGCGCATACACGATCTCGATGTGGATTTGATCAGCCATAAACCCTTTGCGCCCGTTGCGCGAAGGCATCGACGATGCTGCCGCACAGCGTCTCGAACACGGTGTCGAAAGCTGCGGCGGTCAGGCGGTTCTTGAATTCGAACTGCACCCGGAATTCGACGCGCGAACCGCGGTCGCCGATCGCCTCGAAGCGCCACAGACCCGTCAAGTCGCGAAACGGACCATGCATCAGCTGCATGTGAATTTGTGCATCGGGAAGCAAGGTATTGCGCGTGGTGAATTCGGTCTGCAGCACGCCGCGCGCGATTTTCAGCGCGGCAATACGCTCGGTAGGGGAAACCTCCTCCACCTTGACCCCGACGCACCACGGCAAGAAGTCGGGGTAACGCGCCACATCATTCACCAGGGCAAACATTTGTGCCGGTGTGTAGACGACCAGAGCGCTGCGCTCGACGACCTGCATCGGGTCATTCTCCGGCAAAAGCGTGGGCGCCGCCATCGGCGAATCGGTAGACTGACGGCGCGATGCAAACCACCGACAAATTGCCGCCCATCGCCGTCAATCGCAAAGCGCGCTTCGATTATTTCATCGAAGAACGCTTCGAGGCCGGCATTTCCCTCATGGGTTGGGAGGTCAAGAGCATGCGCGCCGGCAAGGCGCAAATTGCCGAGGCTTATGTGTACGTCAAGAGCGGCGAAGCGTTCCTGTTCGGCGCCCACATCAACGCCCTGAATTCAGCGTCCACCCACGTCGATACCGACCCGACACGGACCCGCAAACTGCTGCTGAACCGCCGGCAGCTCGATCACTTGATCGGGGCGGTCGAGCGCCGCGGGTACACCATCGTGCCGCTGCAGCTGTACTGGAAGGACGGGCGCGCCAAGCTCGAGATCGGCCTGGCAAAAGGCAAG
>DATMKO010000378.1:0-2807 GCA_035571175.1 Steroidobacteraceae bacterium
CCGCCACATTCGGCACATCATAAGGGTAGTTGATGGCGTACTCGATCACGGAATCATCGACGCCTTTGACCGGCGGAAACATTCTGGCTGTGATGGAAGGGCTGATGATGTGCAGGCTGAACGCGGTCATTTTTCCGGCCGCGTCGAAGCCGCCGCTCACCTCTTCCAATGCGGGCGGGCGATAGGTGTCATGGGTCATGTCATCTTCGCGGGTCCAGATCAGCTTCACCGGCGCGCCGACCGCCTTCGACGCCTCGACAGCCGCCGGAATGAAATCAATGTCCAGCCGTCGGCCAAAACCGCCGCCCAAGAGCGTGGTATGGACGCGCACCTGCGCAGGCTGCAAGCCCGCCGCGGCGGCAGCCGTGGTCTGCGCCACTTGCTGAACCTGCGTGCCGACGTACAAGTCGCAGCCGTTGGCCTTGACGTCCGCGGTGCAGTTCATCGGCTCCATGGTGGCGTGTGCCAACAGCGGCAATTCGTAAGTGGAATTGAAGCGCTCTTTCGCGAACTTGAGTGCCTGCGCCACGTTGCCGTCGGCGCGCGCCGTGAGACCCGCGCCCGCCGCCGCGGTGTTCTTCAGCATGGCGCTGATGGCCTGGTTATCGAGCCGCGCATTGCCACCCGGATCCCAGGTGATTTCCAAGGTCTTGCGGGCCTGCAAGGCCTGCCAGAAATGATCCGCCACCACGACCACACCGCTGTCCGTGCGGACGACCCTGCGAACGCCCGGCATCCTCTCGGCGGCACCCGAATCGAGCGTCCTGACCTTGCCGCCGAGTACCGGGCTCTGCGCGATCGCGGCATACAGCATGCCGGGCAATTTGACGTCCAAGCCGAACTCGGCGCTGCCGTCGACCTTGCCGGGCGTGTCGATGCGCGCCGTCGACGTGCCGATGATTCGGAACTCGGACTTGGGTTTAAGTTTGACGTCCTTGGGTGTGGTTTCCCGGGCGGCCGCGGCAGCAAGCTGGCCGTAGGTCAGCACTTTGCCGCGAGCGGCGATGGTGCCGTTCAATGCGCGGCACTCGGCGATATCGACCTGCCAATGCTTGGCCGCCGCCATGGTGAGCATGATGCGCGCTTGCGCGCCGGCCATACGCAGCTTGTCCCAGGCGTCCTGCACGCTGTTGCTGGTCCCGGTTATCTGTCCGCCGTTCCCGGGATTGACGTACGCGTCGCCCACCGGGGCGGCCACCACTTGAATCGCATCGAGACCGACATGCAATTCCTCGGCAATGAGCATCGGCAGCGCGGTATACACGCCCTGACCCATCTCCGAGCGGTCGACGATAACGGTGATGGAATTGTCCGCCGCGATCTGCAGCCAGGCATTCAGTTGCGGTCCCAGGGGGGCGGACTTCGCGCCGCCGGCTGCCGCGCTCGCGTGTTTGCCCGAACCCGGCAGCGTCAGGCTCAACAGCAATCCGCCGCCGACGGCAACGCCGGCGCTGACGAAATGCCGGCGACCGCGATTGGGAATGTCCGTCATTTCGCCGAGGCCGCGAGCAGTTCCGCGGCCAAGTGAATTGCTTTGCGAATTCGCGGATAAGTTCCGCAGCGGCAGAGGTTGCCGGACATCGCCGCATCGATCTCTGCGTCGGTGGGGTGCGGGTTGGTTTTGAGAAGAGCCGCCGCGGACATGATTTGCCCGGACTGACAGTAGCCGCATTGCGGAACATCGATCTTAAGCCACGCCTTTTGCACCGGATGGCTGCGGTCTTTCGAGAGCCCCTCGATGGTGGTGATCGACTTGGCCTGAACGGCGCGCAGCGGCAACACGCAGGAGCGTGCCGCGACTCCGTCGACGTGCACGGTGCACGCGCCGCACAAGGCCATACCGCAGCCATACTTGGTGCCGGTCATCGAGAGGTGGTCGCGCAATACCCATAGCAATGGCGTATCGGCGGCCGCGTCGACGCTAAGCACTTGATTGTTGACGGTAATTGATGTCACTGCAATGCCCCATGAGCTGCTCCTGCCGGCAGGCGATGGTACGCGTTACGCGATTTTGAGGAAACGTTTCGCGCCGCGATTCGCGATGAGCCGGTGGTAGGATGGCCGCATGCTCAGCCGTTCGGGATTCTATCCGCGCGTTTTCGCGCTCGTCGTGGCGGCGGTCCTGGGTTATGCGCTATTCCTGATATTCGCGCCGATTGCCCTGCCCATCGCCTGGGCGGCCTTTCTCGCATTCATTCTGTATCCGCTCAATCTAAGAATGCGGCGGCTCTTGAAGGGCAAATCCCTTGCGGCGGGCGTGTTGACGCTGCTGGCCCCGATCATCATCCTGCTGCCCTTGAGCGCAATCTCGGTGGAATTCGTCGCGCAAATTTCGGTGCTGCTGCGCCGGGTTCAGCAATCTGCGGCAGAGCTCGATATCAAGAGTTTTTCCGATCTGCAGCAATTCCCGTGGATTGCCCGCGCCAACGCCTGGCTGCTGGCGCACGCCGGAATCTCGGCCGAGCAGGTGCAGACCTGGCTGGTATCCGGCACGCGCGAGGTGATGCAGCGCGCCGCCAGCGTGAGCGGCTCGTTTTTTCTCGGCGCCTTGGGCTCGCTGCTCTCCTTTGTGATCATGTTGTCGCTGCTGTTTTTCTTCCTGCGTGATGGGGAATTGCTCGCGGCGCGTGCGCGCGGCTTGATCCCTCTCGCTGATGAGCGCAAGGAGCGGCTCTTCGGCCAGCTTAGCGGCGTGACACGCGCGATCGTCTTCGGCACAGCCACTACCGCCATCATGCAAGGCGTACTGATCACCATCGGCTTTGCGATCGTCGGTCTGCCTTCGCCGATCGTGTTCGGCGTTCTGG
>DATMKO010000379.1:0-7821 GCA_035571175.1 Steroidobacteraceae bacterium
AGGGCCGTCGAAGACTACGACGTTGATAGGCTGGGTGTGTACGCGCAGTAATGCGTTTAGCTAACCAGTACTAATTGCCCGTGAGGCTTGACCATATAACACCCAAGCGATTTGTCCCTAACGTGGCAGATCGTGATTGGGAAACTGACTTGATTGCGACATGCGTCGAAACAAATTGTACGAATCAGCGGTGGGCGAGCCATGACTCGCCCGTTGCGACCGGTTTGCCTGGCGGCCATAGCGAGTGGGAACCACCCGATCCCTTTTCGAACTCGGAAGTGAAAACGCTCTGCGCCGATGCTAGTGTCGACTTTGTCGATGTGAAAGTAGGTCACTGCCAGGCTCTTAATTGGATGAAAACAAACCCTCACTGACGCAAGTTGGTGGGGGTTTTTTCGTTGTGCCGCCGTAGCATTATCGAATTCGTCCCTGGAAATCACGCATTCGGCCCGCGGCACTTGCGCGGCAATAGTCAAATGATGTTTAACATGTCTTGGCACACCACTGCCGGCTTGTTTGCGGCTGCAAAGGATTCCCATGGCGCTTCGCATCACTGCACTGTCCAAAACCTATCCGAACGGCGTGCGGGCGCTGAAGAATCTGTCGCTGAGTGTCGGCAACAATATGTTCGGACTGCTCGGGCCGAACGGCGCCGGTAAGAGTTCGCTGATGCGCACCATCGCCACGCTGCAGGATCCGGATAGCGGCAGCATCGATCTTGACGGGATCGACGTACTCAAGCAGAAAAACGAGGTGCGCAAGATCCTGGGTTACCTGCCGCAGGAGTTTGGCGTGTATCCCAAAATGTCGGCCCTGGAGATGCTGCATCACCTCGCAGTCTTGAAGGGCATTGCCTCGGCCGGCGAGCGCAAGACCATGGTGGAAGCGCTGCTGAATCAGACCAATCTCTGGGATTCGCGCAAGAAGGCCTTATCCACCTACTCGGGCGGCATGAAACAGCGCTTCGGCATCGCACAGGCGCTGCTCGCGAATCCGCGCCTCATCATCGTCGATGAGCCCACCGCGGGCCTGGATCCTGCCGAGCGCAACCGCTTTCTCAATTTGCTGTCGTCCATCGGCCAGGACGTAACCGTGATCCTTTCCACGCACATCGTCGATGACGTGCGCGAACTGTGCGCACGCATGGCCATCATCGCCGCCGGCGAGGTGTTGCTGGAGGGTTCTCCCACCGATGCCTTGGCGCAACTCGACGGTCAGATCTGGTCGAAGGTGCTTGCAACCGACGATGAGCTTCGCGCCCTGGAAGCGCAGATGCCTGTCATCAGTACCCACTTGATCGGCGGACAACACGAGATACGCGTGTTCGCAGCCAATTCGCCGGGAGCTGGATTTCGATCCGTGCCTTCCGGTCTGGAAGATGTGTACTTCTTGAATCTTTCCCGCCACACCAGGCACTAGTCACGGTCTGCAGGGCAACCATGGGCATGTTTTGGGAGTTCTTTACCTTTGAGCTGCGCTTTCGCTTCAAGAGCATTTCGACCTATGTGTATTTTTTGGTTTGGCTGGCCTTCTCGTTTCTCTGCATAGCCTCGGAGAGCTTTGGGCCGGTGGCCAACGCCAATGGCAAGGTGCTGTTGAATGGGCCCTGGGCCATGTCGTTGAACTTCACCTATTGCACCCTATTTGGTCTGCTGATTATTGCGGCCATCTTCGGCACCTCCATGCTGCGCGACTTCCAGCGCGACACCTACCAGATACTGTTCACCAAGCCGATTTCCAAGTTCGCCTACCTCGGCGGCCGCTGGGCCGGCTCTTTCGTGGTCACCGTGCTGATCTTCAGCGGCCTGATGTTAGGGTCCTATCTCGGCACCTTGGCGCCGTGGGCCGACCAAGTGCGCATCGGACCCAATCACTTCTGGTGGTACCTGCAGCCTTTCTTGTCCATTGTGCTGGTGCAGATATTCTTCTGCGGTTCGCTGTTCTTTGCGGTCGCGGCCCTGACCCGCAAGATAATCATTGTGTACTTGCAGGGCGTCGCGCTGTTCATGGCTTACCTTGTCGGTATCACGGTGTTTTCGGCGACCCGCTCGCTGGAGCATTTCTGGTCGGGAATCCTCGATCCGGTGGGTTTATTGCTCAACAACGCAGTGACCCGCTATTGGAGCGTCGACCAGAAGAACACGCTGTTGTACCCCTGGGATTTCAGCGGTTATTCGCCCGGGGTATTCCTTTACAACCGCTTGCTGTGGATCGCCGTTGGACTCGCAGCGATGGCGTTGGCATGGGTTCTGTTTCCCATGTCGGTCGAGGCACTCACGGCAAGGGCGCAAGGGCGACGCGCGGCGAGAGCGCGCCAGCAGGATGAGGATGAACTGCGAGTTCCGCGCTCGCTGGTGGCAGCACGGCTGCCGAAGATTCGACAGGTTTTTGGCGCCGCGACGGGCTTCGCACAATATCTATCGCTGTCGCGCCTGCGCACCCGCGCCATTTTGCGCGAAGTGCCGTTCTGGGCCATCGTCGGCCTACTGATCGTATTTGCCGTGAATAACGGCTATTTCGCGGGCCGCATTGGCGGCCAGAACGTTTGGCCGGTCACCTACCTGATGGTGCAGGCGGTGGAAGGATCGGCGACGTTGTTTTTCCTGATTGTCGCCGGCTTGTATGCCGCGGAATTGCTCTGGCGGGAACGCGACACGCATTTCGACGGCATTCACGATGCCCTGCCGGTTTCGGAATTGGCCGACTGGCTGTCGAAGCTCACGGCCATCGCCGTGGTGGAGATGCTGCTGCTGGCGGTGACGCTGATTGTGGGCGTATTCATGCAGACGCTGGCGGGCTACTACCACTACGAAGTGGGCCAGTATCTGAAAGAACTCTATCTCATTGTGTTCCCCACCGTGATGGGCATCGCCATGCTGGCGCTGTTCGTGCAAACCATGGTGTCGAACAAGTTTCTGGGCCACGGCATTGTCCTAGGTATAGTCATACTGGCCCCGGTTGTCTTTGCCTTCGGATGGGAAAACAGCCTCTACTTACCCGCCCAGGTTCCGGCCTATATCTACTCGGATATGAATGGCTACGGCCATTTCATACCGGCCATCGTCTGGTCGCTGATCTACTGGACTTCGATATTCGCCCTGCTGGGAGTGATCTCCATTGCGTATGCACGTCGCGGCGCCGAGGACTCTTTGCGCGCGCGATCCAAGCTGGCGATTCAACGCGCACCCCGCTTGGCGCCGGTGGCCGCCGTGTTGCTGCTCGTGAGTGTCGGCGCGGGGATCTGGTACTTCTACAATACCCATATCCTCAACGAGTACCTGGACAGCAACGATCGGCGCCACATCGCCGCCGAGTACGAGCGCCAGTTCAAGAAATACGAGTTTCAGCCGCAACCGAAAGTCACGGCAGTGGATAGCACGGTAAATATTTTCCCTGAGTCGCGCTCATTTGACGCCAGCGGGCGCTTTACGCTGCAAAACAAAACCGACCATCCCATAACCGAGATCCATCTCACGGATCGGCATGAAACGATCAAGCAACTGCAATTCGATCGGAAATATCACCTGGTGAGCAAAGCGCGTCGCGACCTCTACGCCATCTACGCCTTCGATCAACCGCTGGCGCCCGGCGAATCCGTGATCATGACCTTCGCAGTTGCCTATCAGTCGCAGGGCTTTCGCGATGGCACCGAACAACCGCAATTTGCCGCTAACGGAACCTTCTTCGATCAAGAGTTCTTTCCGGAAATTGGCTATGACGCCGGCGTTGAACTCGACGATCCGCGCCGCCGCCGCGAGCAGGGCCTGGGAGCGCAGGCCGAAATGGCGCCGCGCGGCGACCCGGTTCGTTCGCGCTTGAACCTGTTCAGTCCGAACTCCGACTGGATCACTTACCACACGGTGGTGAGCACCTCCGGTGACCAGATCGGCATTGCTCCCGGCTATCCGCTCAAGACTTGGAACAAGGATGGCCGCCGGTACTTTGAATACAGCATGGGGTCGACCCACATTCAGCATTTCTACGCGTACCTATCGGCGCGTTACGAGGTCCGCAAGGACGTCTACATCGGTGCATCCGGGCCGGTGAACCTGGAGGTGTACTTCGATCCCGCACACACCTTCAACGTCGATGAGATGTTGGATTGCAGCCGCGCCGGACTTCAATACTTTGAATCGCGATTCAGTCCGTTTCAGTTCTCCCAATATCGGGTAATGGAGTATCCGCGCTACCGCACCTTCGCGCAGTCCTTCCCCAACACGGTCCCGTATTCAGAAGGGATCGGATTCATCACCCGCGTCCAAAAGCCCACGGATGTCGATCTCACTTATTTTGTTACGGCGCACGAACTCGCGCATCAATGGTGGGGGCACCAATTGGTCGGCGGCCTGGTGGAGGGTTCCAACATGATGTCGGAAACGCTGGCCCAATATTCCGCCTACATGCTGATGGAGCATAAATTCGGCAAGGATTACATGCACCGGATCCTGACCCATTACTTGGATCGATACCTGCGCGGGCGTTCGGGCGAGGTGCGCAAGGAGCGGGCCCTGGCGCTGGTGCAAAACGAGCCGTATGTCTGGTACGAAAAAGGCGGCCAAATTCTCTACACCCTGGCCGATTATATTGGCGAAGACAGAGTCGACTTGGCGCTTCACAATTTTCTGATGCAGTACCGCTACACCAATGCCGTGAACCAGCAGGATGCCGTCGACAGCGCCGGCGGCGCGGCCGCCATCGACAGGCCCTATCCGGACACTCGCATGCTGATTGAGGCGTTGCGGGCGCAGACCCCGCCCGAGTACCAATACCTCATCGATGACGGCTTTGACCGTATCGTGGTGTACGACAATAAGGCGATTTCCGCCAAGTCGCAGCGGCGCGCGGACGGCAAGTACGAGGTGACCTTGGAGGTGGAAGCACACAAGGCGCAGGCCGACGGCAACGGCGTCGAAACTCCCATGGCATTGGCGGACTACATCGAAATCGGCGTGTTCAGCGGCGCTAAGGGTGAGGAGAAGCCGCTGTACATGCGCAAGGAAAAAATGACCCAGGAGCGCGCGACTTATAAGGTGGTGGTGGACAGCAAACCCACCCGCGCCGGCATCGATCCGTATAACAAATTGATCGATCGAATCGCTGACGACAACATGATCGATATCGAACGATTGTGAAATAAATCCTTAATTTTCAGGATCTTGCGCACGTACGCCTTAGAAGGTGTAGCCGAGACTCGTGACGATTCCGTAGTCGTTGTTGACGACGTCAAGCCCGGGCGGACGGCTGTCGTAGTCATCGTACAGCGAGAGATTCAGCGAGAGCGCACGCGTGAATTTTCGCTGCAGCGTCACATCCAGGCGCGCCCGCACGCGGCCGAAATCGGACAGATACGGAAAGACTTTCAAACTCGACGTCAGCGTCGTCTCCGGAATGCTGAATCGGTAAATGCGCCAATCGAGCCCGGCGACTCCCAGGATGTTGGCACGATTATCTCCCGATTCATCCACCGACTCATGGTTCGCCGCGACGCCGACGTAGGCCACCAGATCGCTTTCCGGCCGCCGCACCAAACTCTGGCCGACGGCGATTCCTGCCTGCGGCCGGCCGTCGACGCCCAGCTCGGGATTGCGCTCGAAAGAACCGAAGACCGACCAGAACCGGGTGCCCTCGAGATAAAAGCGCTCCGAATAGTCGATGAGTATGCGTTGGTTGGTGCTCCTGTCGGAACTGGAGGTGGCATCCACCGATGACGACAACGAGGCGAGGGTGTTGCGGCCGCGATATTCGGCATCGAAACGGAAACTGCCCACCTTGACGTTGTTCGCCTGGGTGTAATTCACACCGACCGATGTCGAGCCGCGCACGCGGGCCAGGAAGGACTCTCGCACCGGACCCAAGCGGGCAACGTCGCCCATCGGCAGGTCGGTCACACGGCCATCATCGTCGACGAAGAGATGACCGTTGCCGCCGCCAAGATGTCCAAACTCGTCATGGCCGCCGAGATTCTCAACCATGAAAACCACCGAGCTCGACAGCCCGGAAACCTTCGGCCATTCGATGTACACCGTCCCCAGCGCGTCGGTCTTGAGTTCCAACTGGCCGTGCTCGAGCTGGATGATTTCGCCGGTGAGACGATCCCCATTCTCGAGCATCACGATGTCGGTCCTATCGCGCGCCGGTGCGGTGGTTGCCGAGAACAGGAGGACGAAACCCAACGCCGCTGCGAAGCGGCCGCCCGTGTCAGCTTGCATCGATTGCTCCCTGATTTGCTGCGTCCCAAGGCTTCAGGCCGAGATCGTACACGGTTGCAGCTTTTTCAACCGGCGGATAGCGGTTAGGATCGCGGCCGATACTGGCAAAGTTCGATAAATGCCCCAGCCGATATTGAAATGTCCAATTGGGATTGGTGCGCTGGCGACCGGCCTGCTCGCGGCCGCCGCCTACGCGTCGGACAGCGCGCCCGCCGTGCAGCACGATGTCGTATTCACCGAGTACTCGCCGCTCTCCGGCAGCCTGGAGCTGGCGCGGCGGATGTTGAGTCCATTGACCTTTGCACAGCTTGAGCGCGAGGCCAAGCGCAAGCACGTAAAATTGCGCGATCAGCCCGTCGACCTTGCGAATGAAAAGTTTGCCCTTTTCGTTCCGCCGCAGGCGCCGCCCGAAGGTTACGCGCTGCTGGTGTTCATCGCGCCGTGGCAGGCCGCCGCCGTGCCGCGGAAGTGGATTTCGGCGCTCGACCGGCACGGCATGATTCTCGTTACCGCCGCGAATTCAGGCAACACGGAAAATGTCTTGGAGCGACGCATCCCGCTGGCGCTGCTTGCCGCACACAATGTGATGCAGCGCTATCCAGTCGACAAGGAGCGCCTCTACATTGGCGGAATGTCCGGAGGATCGCGCGTCGCGTTGCGCATTGCGCTGGCATTCCCGGATGTGTTTCACGCTTTGCTGCTGCATTCGGGCAGCGACCGAATCGGCACGGCCGAGGCTCCGCTGCCATCCGCCGGGCTGTTCAAACAGTTCCAGGAAATGCGCCTGGTCTATCTCACCGGCGAGAATGATCGCGTCAATCTCGACACGGATGTCGGGAGCAGGGCATCGCTGCAGTATTGGTGCGCGTACGACATCGACGTCGAACCCTTCCCATTTGCCGGTCACGAGTTGGCGGGCGCGCGGGATTTTGACCTGGCGCTGACCGCCCTCGGCAATCACGTGCCTCCCAAGCCCGATAGGCTTGCAAGCTGCAGAGCGCACCGCGAAAAGGAAATCGGCGAGCAACTGCAGCAAGTCGAGGATTTGCTTGGACGCGGCAAATCGCGCGATGCCCGGACGTTGCTGCAACAAATTGACATTCGCTTTGCCGGTCTTGCGGCACCCAGGAGCGTTGAGCTCGCACAGAAATTGTATGTCGACCCTGCACCCTAGCCGCGCACTGCGATACGCTACCATTCGGGGTCCAAGGCCGAGCAACGGCAACAAGCATAGGGGAGGAGAGCGTTGTGACTGGTATCTTGAATTGTTTGCCGCGTATGGCAGCGATTACAGGTTTGGCATTGGCGGCGAGCATCGCTTTCGCGGGCGACGCCTCAAGGGTGGCCGCCACAAGCGCCGCCCCGCGTCCGCTGACCCTGCCCGTCAGTCTTGTCGACCTGATGCGGGCGTCGATTGAGATTCCGGCCGACGGCCTTTGGGCGGCGGCCGGCGCGGACCGGCTGTCCGCGGAGGATTGGCAATTGGCCGATCAGGACGCGGTCAATTTGATCGCCGCAACCACGCTGGTTGCGAGTGCCGGCACCGGCAAGAACGACCGCAAATGGGTGGCCCATGCGGATTGGCAATCGTGGGTTCGCGACATGGAAAAGA